>JBFEVY010000294.1:0-4604 GCA_041546665.1 Spongiibacteraceae bacterium
CTGTTCTTCGTTGGCTTTTGGCATCAGCTCGGCAATGATCAGTGTACTGCTGCCATCCCGCGCGGCCAGAGTGCCGAGCATTAAGGGAAAGTGCGCAACCCGCTGTTTTACCGCCAGGGCTTCTTCGGCCGATTGGGGAAGGGTTTCCCAGAAGGGCTCAACCAGCATCCCGTCGCGGGTGCCGCGAATATCTTTTTCCGTGGCCAGGCTGGTAATACGCGCTGGGTCGATGCCATCGATTTTACCTAGCTCCCAGCTTAACTGTTCGACCAGCGCCAGGGCGTGGGGTGTGTAGACGCCGTCTTTGTGTTTGGATACCACCGCGACCACCATGGGGTCTTTTAGACCGAAGACCTCTTCAACGTGGTCCCGGAACGCCAGGGCTGAACTGCCGTTGGGGACAAAGGCCTCGGGGGTGGTGTCCTTGGTCATGGTGGGCAGATAGCGCCCGGTAGAACCGATGACCAGGAAGCAAGCGATGATGACGAGCCAGCGGTAGCGTACTACAAGGTCGAAAAAGCGGTACGCACCGGCATTGATTGGGGGAGAATTTTCTCTTTTCATGATAACAACCTGTCGATAGGTAGGTTAGTGTGTCAAAAAAAATGGCTAGCTTGCTAGCCGTTGCAGAGTCTGTTGGCAGAGGCGGGTAAAGATCGCCTCTCCGGTTTCATTTTCACTGGCGGTGGCGCGGGCAATGACCAGGGCGCCCTGAACATTAGCGATCATCCACTCCGCCAGATCCGCGGCGGATTGCCGGCCGGCCGCGATACTGCCGTCTTCTATCCCGGCGGCAATGGCCGCTTCCAGAAAATGCTGCTGTTCCCGAAACACCGCTTGTGCAGCGCGGCGGACATCCTCTGGCATATGCCCCCAACTGGAGGCAAAAGCCCCTGCCGGGCAGAGTTTGGTGCCACCACCCAGCAGCCCCAGGTAAAGGTCAAAGCAGTAGGCCTCAAGGCGTTTGAAGGGGGGGAGATCGGTTTTTAATGCCGCCCAGCGTCCCAGCCCTTCCCGTGAGCGCTCCAGCATCGCGGTTGCCAGCGCTTCTTTGGAAGCAAAGTGATGGTAGATGCTGGCCTTGCGAATCCCCACTATCTCCGCGAGATCGCGAAAGCTGAAGCCGTCATAGGACTGTAGCTGGACAAGCTCTTGCGCGGTGTTGAGGAGAAGTTCGCGGGTATCGGTTTTTGGTGCCATGGTAGATGCCTTTTTCAACCTTACGATAGGTAGGTTTGGTCAGGCTAGCATCGGGTTGGATGTGTTGTCAAGCGGGTGAGTGAGCAAACGGCCCCTGGGCGGAGCCACCATGAATACCGCGCCGAGCTTACTGCGCGGTGCTCGCAAGCGATTTTGCAAAGGTTTTCGCAAGCAGTTTGCCCAGTAGCGAGGGCAGGGTTCGGGCGACAAAAAACAGCATATGGGCGTCCAGCCCAATGCGTCGCTGACGGCGGTTTTTTTGCGCCGCGTCGAGAATTTTCTGCGCTACCACCTCGGGGGGGAGGCCCCAGCGTGTGGCCAGAGAGTAGTTCTTTTCCGCCTGGGCGATATTGTCAGACTCCGTCAGGGTCGCGGTCATCATGCCGGTTTTGATCGCACCGGGGTGAATGCTGGTCACACCAATATGCTCCGCGGCCAGCTCGGCGCGAAGACTTTCGCTATAGGCCTGCACCGCCGCCTTGCTGGCGCTATAGGAGGCTTGGCTGGGTAAACCGTAATAGGCGGCCATGCTGGACAGATTCACAATATGGGCGCCGTCTTGCTGCTTGAGTAGAGGTGTAAACGCCGTGCAGCAATTGACTGTGCCCCACCAGTTCACATTGAAAACCCGTTGCCAGTCCGCCCAGCTGTGATTGGCGGCGGATTTTTGCAGCGTAATCCCCGCGTTATTGATTAACAGATTGAGTTGGCCGTGTTCCCTGGAAACCGCTTCCGCCAATGCTGCGACGGCCTCGGGATCGCCAATATTGCAGACATGGGTGCTGCAGCGTACCGGGAATATACTGAGCTGATTGGCGAGCTGTTTCAGTCCGTGCTCGTTGATGTCCACCAGGGCCAGGTGGCAGCCGGAGTCTGCCAGGTTCCTGGCCAGGGCGGAGCCGAGCCCGCCACAGGCGCCTGTGATCACTGCGACCTTGTCGCGATATGCTGCGCCAGCCATATTAAAACTCCTTGCGCACTTCTATGCCGAAGGTGCGGGGGTCGCCCAGCGCGCGGGAAAAGGTACCCAGAGATTCCGCCGTGGCAACGGCGCCGATGTCGTAGCGCTTGTCAGTCAGGTTTTTAATGTAGGCCGAAATGCTCAACTCGTTTATGGGGTTGATCCAGTTCAAGCGGGCATCCACCAAGGTATAAGCCGGGGCGTAAATAATATCGGGATCGCGTTTGGCCACTTGCCAGGAGCCGGCATCAAGGCCCATATACACATCACTTTTATAACTGAAATCCAGCCGTGGAGAAAACAGTCCGTAGTCGGTGACCAAGGTATATTGCACGCCCAGCGAGGCGGTTTGCTCCGGCGCCACCGCAAACTCTTCACTGGAGCGATCAACCGGTACAAATTCACCGCGCAGCGCCAGCGCCGCGAGGTCGTTATCCATAAACTCGTTGTATTTGTAGTTGTTGTTACTGTAAGTAAAGTTAATGGCCAGGTTTTCACTGGGCAGCCACAATACTTCCAATTCACCGCCTTCAATCAGTGATTCACCGGCGTTCTGTGAGGTCACCACCAGGGAATTCGCTGAATCAACATTTACGGTGATGAGCTGCATATCGGTAAAGATCATGGAATACAGGGCGATATTCATGCGCAGCGAGCGATCCAGCGCATCGATCTTGATTCCGATCTCGCGGTTCTCCAGCTTCTCCGGCGACACTTCTGACAGGCCGTCTACACCGCTGGGTTCATGAAAGCCGGACTTAAAGCCAAAGCTCCAGGTGCCGTAGACCATCGCTGAGCTCAACAGACTGTCGGCCAGCCACTCCTCCGGAATAATCCAGGCCATGGAGGTCATGGGGGTGAACTGGCGGAAGGTACTGTCCTTGTCGTCATAGTCCGGCGCGCCCAGTGGCGCTTTGATATCACCGGGGTAGGCATCATTTAAGATGTCGTTGGCGATCTGAATCGGGTCTTCGCTCCAGGTGCCAAGATAGGCGGCGACACCCATGCTCGGCACGGCGGGGACAAATCTGGGATTCGCGCTGGCGAGAATATTCAGCACGGCAGGCAGATCGGCGGTGCGGGTCACGAGGTCAGACTTGCGAATCTCCTCGGTGTAGCGGCCGCCGAGGGTCCACTCCAGGTTTTCGGTGATATGCCAGGTGGCCTGGGAAAAGGCCGCGTAGGTCTGGCCGTCGATATCAAAATCCTGCACTGTGCTCAGCGGCACCAGTGCGCCGATCAACGGTACGGTGCCGCCGGGAATTTGCAGCGCAGACAAAATGCCGTCCAGTGCGGAGAGATCTATGCCCTGTTGGCCCAAGGCCAGTACCCCAAGGGTAGTGGCCTCTGCACCGACCAGCGGGCTGCTGGTCAGGAAACGCTCAGATTTGTATTCGTCCTGCCAGAACAAGCCCGCGGTATAGTCCAGAGCGCTGTCAAAGGCGCTGCCGTTGAGTTGAAACTCCAGGGTGAGGGATTCCTGAATGCTGTCATCGAGAACCAGCGCGCGGAGATAGGGCTGAGGGCCGCCTTCATCAGAGGCGCTCTGCGGGCCGAATTTGGTGGCATCCCGATAGCCAATAATGGTTTTTAGGCTGTGGGTCTCGTTAATCTGCCATTCCAGGGTGCTGCCCAACATCAGAATATCCTGGTCTTTGTGGGCTCTGAAGCTGTCACCCTGATTGGTGATCAGGTCGGGCAGGTTCTTGCGATTATTGGCCTCGCAGTTTTCCCGGTAGGCGCTGGGATTGCTGGGGTCGGTATCGCCGGACCACAGCAGGCCGAGACCGTTTACAAACAGCGCATCTTCGTTGATCAACTCGCAGTGATAGGAGGGGTATTCTTCGCGAACCCGGCCGAAGAAAGCCAGGGTGTCTACAGTGAGATTGTCGGCGGCATCCCAGCGCAACTGACCGATAACCGACTGGCGGTCGATGCTTTGATAGCGTGCACCCGAGACATCCTTCAAGAAGCCATCGCGGCGACGCGTGTTAATCGCCACCCGGCTTAGCAGCTTGTCGGTAATGGGCAGATCGACCGCCGCGCGTAAACGTTGTTCAGAGTAATTGCCGAGTGCGCCTTCTACATAGCCGCCAACGGTGTCGCCGGGTTTGGTCAGATTAAACACTAGCGCGCCGCCGGTATTGTTCTTGCCGAACAGCGTACCCTGGGGGCCGCGCAATACTTGAACGGCGTCAATGTCGATGGTGTCCAGCAACTGGCCGTCGGGGCGGGGAATGAAAATGCCGTCCAGATACACGCTCACCGAGGGATCGAAGCGGGCCATATGGGCGCGCTGACCGATGCCGCGAATAAATATTTGCGGCGAGGTGCTGTCATTGATCTGCAGCGACGGCACCGATTTGCTAAGCTCCTGGGCACTTTGAATGCCCTGTTCGCGCAGTGCTTCACCGCTGAAGGCCGAGACTGCCACCGGGGTTTC
>JBFEVY010000103.1:0-10411 GCA_041546665.1 Spongiibacteraceae bacterium
ATTTAGGGCTATTCACACAATTGTATGCAGCGTATGCCAGCTCACGTTTTCGGGCAATACCCCTGTTTTTCAGGTATTGCCCGGCACAATCACGGCCGCCAGGAGAAACTGATTCCATAGGTGACCGGCATACCTGTATAACGACCAATCGTGTCTAACTGATTGGTGACATTATTATAGTAGTACTCATCGGTGAGATTGCGACTCCAGAGTGTCACACTCCAGGGGCCATCAGCCGGTCTGAAGCCCAGGCGCGCATTGACCAGGGCATAGTCGTCAATAAAGAAACGCTCGTCCTGCTCCAAAGAGGAGTTGGTCTCGTCGCGATAGCTGTAGTCTGCGCCAATGGAAAACTCATAGTCGTCAAAGACCAGCAGCGCGTAATCGATGATCGCCACATACTCCCAGCGCGGGCTGTAGTTAAACGGCTTACCGGCGAAGTCGTATTCGTTGCCGTCGCTGTCACCGCTGACAAACTCAATCACTTCGGTATCCAGATAAGACGCTGAAAATGACAAAAACAGGCCGTTTATCGGGTTCCACTTCAGATCCAATTCCGCACCCACCACTTTCGATTCAGGCGCATTGCGCAGAATTGGCAGGGCACCAAAGATCGGGTCGGCAAAATTGGTCTTCAACTGTTTATCTTTGTAGTCGTAGTCAAACACCGCCGCATTCAACTTCATCGTTTCCATCAACTTCAGCTTGGTACCAACCTCAATGGCGTCCAGGCGTTCCTGTGTAGCCGGTTCAAACTGCGAGGAATCGGAGATATTGATCAACGGAAAACTGCCGGATTTATAACCGCGGCTCAAGGCCACATAGACCATGGCGTCGTCATCAAACTGCCAGTCCAGCGCCACCCGCCCGGAGATATTGTCCTCGGCGAGCTTCCCGTAATAACGACCCGGCTGCCGGGTTTCGCTGTCCAGGGTAAAACAGCCGCCGCGCTCAGCCACGCCGGGGGTACTGCCCGCCAACGGCGCCTGCAGCAGGCTGATCGCCGTCATCGCATTATTCAGGCCGATCCCCTCATTGGTGGCGCCTTCACGCTCCTGATTGGCACCGGGCTGGTCCTCAATATTCACGTCCTGCGCGCAGCCATCGAAGTCGCGTACCTCGTCGGTGTAACGCGCACCCACGGTCAGTTTCAGGGCGTCGGTCATATTCCATTCAACGTGCCCGAACACCGCGGCGGTTTCCGCCAGTTGGTTACCACCGAAGCCCGAGCGGTTATCCAGCCCGGCCATCCCGTCGGGCGGGATAATATCAATGGGCAGCAGCGACAGAATTGGAAAGTCCGAAGGCAGACCCAGAGGAAAAATAATACTGACGTTTTCATGCCACAGGCGCTGGAACTCCTGCACATCGTCTTCGCTGTAACTCAGACCAAACTGCCAGAACAATGACGAACTCGGCGTGCCGGCAAAGCGCAATTCAAAATTATAGTATTCCGTGGTGGCAAAAGTGCTGCGCTCGGTGTTCTCTGTGTCGACACCTGACTGAGGAATAAAACTGCCGTCTGCCTCAAACTTACCCGTGGAAGCCAGCACAAACATATCGATGTCGTCGGTCAGCCCGAGTTCCAGGCGCAGGCCGGTGGAGTAAAAACGGTCATTCAGGCGAAAATCCAGGCCGCTATTGGGCCAATCCGCCAGGGTATTGTCGTCGGTATTCTTGTCTACTGTGGGATAGTTCGCGACATTGGGATGCAGTGCCAGAGCGCCTAAGATCACGTTTTGCGACTCAATATCGGTGACCTGCAAGGCTTGAGGTTCAGACTCGTCCGTCCAGCCATCAACATGCCAGGTCAGCAGGGCGCGCTCACTGGCCTGCCATTCCAGCAGACCGCGAAATGCGGTTTTATCCACTTCACCCAGCTCATCATAGCCGTAGCGACCATAGGGCTCACCAAGATCGCGCCCGGTTTTGCCGTTATAGTTGGGGCTGTCCGGGTGGCGGGTATTACTTTTTTGCCAACCCTCGCTGGATTGAATCGCGGTATAGGCCAAGCGGCCAGTCAGCTTATCGGTCAAACTGCCACTGACAAAACCTTCAAACTCAATGGTTTCATAGCTGCTGTAACCCAGATCGACACCGTAGCTGAACTCTTCGGTGGGCCGCTTGGTAATATAATTGATCGCGCCGCCAGTCGTATTGCGACCATAGAGCGTGCCCTGTGGTCCTTTCAACACCTCAACGCGTTCAATATCCAGGTTGGCGCCCTTGCTCATTATCGGGAAGGGCAGGTTGAACTCGTCAACGTAGACTCCAACGGTCGAGCTGGCGGTCTGGCTGTTCTCGTTAAAACCCACACCGCGCAGGGTATAAATCGGGGTATTAAAGCCGCCATCAGCGTAGGAAAAGCCGGGCACCAATTTGCCCAGGTCCCGAGTGTCGGTCACCCCAAGTGCTTCCAGATCTTCCCCTTTGTAGGTCGATATCGCCAGCGGAATATGGTCTGCACCCTCTTCTCTTTTCTGGGCCGTAACCATCACCTCTTCAAGCGTAATCCCGCGTTTTCTTTCAGCTTTTTCGGTATTGGACGTCGCATCTGCCGCAACTGCAGACAAGGGGAACATCAGTGGCACCATTAACCAGGGTAGGGCTCTGCCGTGGTTCATCGCGGGAAACACCTCTTCTATCAGATATCGCTACAGGCATCGCAAACCTAGTGAGTTAGATTTGCAGCGCGGCATCCTATCGGATATCCCGCGACTTGCTACAACGACATACAATATTATTTTTGTATAAAGATATTCCCATTGGTTATTAAGAAATGCAACACCGTATTGAGCTTAATCCCCCTGCGTTGCAAGCCGCCAATCCTTCAGGACCTCATCCCTCAGGTCCTCGTCCACCGCCGCAGGCCCCAACCAGACGCTAAGAATCAACTGAGCGGCTTGGGCATTTTCAACTTGACCCAGCCGAATATCATTGAAAAACAAGGTCAAACCCTGCTCCGGCAGCCAGGAAAGTCGATACCGATCACCCTTTTCCACCGGCAGATACCAGGCGCCAAATTGCTCCAAGACCTCGCGGTGCGTGGCCAACAGAGACTCCGGATACGTCGTATCAAGGGCTTTACGGGTCATAGATCGAAAGCGCTCAGCGGACACCCCGAGGCCGTATTCAATCTCGATTTGTTTGGCATAGCCCGGGTTGAGAATATCGCCATCCCCCGGCGGAGCGGCCGTCGGCACAACGGACAACCGCGTCACCGCCAGGGTTTTCCACAGCAGCTTGACCTCGGCTTTCGCGACGGTTTGCCACGTCCCCATCCCCAGCGCGGCCGATACGCTACCGAGGCAAACCAGCAGGCCCACCAAGCTCCGAAGCCAGATACTAAACCGCATTGACGACCTCCTTCCGAGCTGTTTTCGCAAGGCTTTTCGCAGTTTCAATACGTTGCAATTGCGGGTGAGCCAGCAATTTGAAAACGACCAGTTTTAAACACACCGGAGCGCCAATATAAGCGGCACTGATTGCCCAGTCCGGCGGCAACGCCGCGTTGCTCTCGCCCATCTGAAAGCCCAACCAGAGATAGGCAAGACACACCGCAGCTCCCAGAGCCACCTTGCTCAACATACTCCAGACGGCAAACAGGCGGGCGCCGATATTCTCGCTACCGCGCTCCGCCATGAGTGACTGCACCAGAGCTGTTTGCATGGCAGCAGGCACAGCTTGGTCGGCGCCGAGCATCAGGCCGGTGCCAAAACTGATCGCCAGAAACCACGTTACATCCCCCGCTCCCAGCGGGATCGCGAGTGCGAATAACACGGCAGACAGTGCCAGGCCGAGTCGCCAGGCGGTCAAATTGCCCACACGGCGCGCCAGCAAGTACCACAGCGGCATGCCCAGCACACCGGCCAGAAAATAGGTGAGCAGCACCACCGGCACTTGGCGCTCCGCCTCCAGCACCTCCCGCATATACAGGAGCACCATCGTACCGGGGATGGCATTGGCCAACATATTCACAAACCAGGGCACCACCAGCGCCCGCAGCCTTGGCTCCCCCAGCAACTCCCGCAAAGCCCCCGCCCGGCCCGCCAGCTGAGACGGCAAAGGCCGTTGCAGGCATACCGACACCACTAACACCAGCATCAACACCAGAAGTGCACCCTGTAAGCCCTGCCCGGATAACAGCGCTGGCGCGGGTAGAGCAATCAGGGTTCCCAATAACAGCACACCTTCCCGCCAGCCGTTGTAGGCAAGACGCTCCCCGTCGTTTCGGCTCATCACCACCGGCAGCGCCAGCCAGGGCACCATAATCATCGTCCAGGCCAACATCAGCGCGGCCAGACACAGGCTTAACCAGATTGGATGCCAGGGATGGGGAAGATAGATCAGCGCCGCTGCACTGAGGATTAACAGCAAACAGGCCGAAAGCCACAGCACACGGGGGCTTCCGATCCGGTCGACCAATACCCCCACAGGAAGATCGCTCAGCGCATCCAGACCACGCGCCAGCAGAAACACCAGCGCCACCGTTGTAAAACCGTATTGTCCGTGCTCCGTAAACCACAAAGGTGCGTATATGTAGAAAGGCGTGCCCAAGGCAGCAAGGGGCAGGCCTGGGAAAGCATAGCGGAGATAGGCAGTTTTCAGCGGCATTGTCGCCACTCCATCGGCGGGAATAACAGTCTGTCTTTCATGGTGCTCTCCGAATAAATTTAACCCCAGGCTTAGGGAGCGATACGCAAGCCTCGGAATATTCGATTTACAAGGAAAAGGTTTTCTATGACTGACAAACTCAATATTGCGGTTATTGGTTCCGGAATTTCCGGCCTCAGCAGCGCCTGGTTACTAAGCCAGAACCACGACGTCACCCTGTTTGAAAAGGACAGCCGCCTGGGCGGTCACAGCAATACCGTTGATATTGATACCGCCTCAGGCAAGATTGCCGTCGATACCGGTTTTATCGTATTCAATGACCGCTGCTACCCCAATCTGCAAGCCTTGTTCAGCACCCTGGGGGTCACAATCCAAAACACCGAAATGTCCTTCGGCGTGTCGCTGGATCACGGTCGACTCGAATACGCCGGTTCAGATTCACTGCGCACACTCTTCGCACAGAAGCGCAACCTCTTCAAACCGCGCTTCTGGAGCATGATTAATGACCTGCTGCGCTTCTATCGCCAAAGTCCAGCGTGGATGCAGAGCATGGACGATGATCTGACGCTCGGCGAATTATTACAGAGGGAAAAACTGGGGGCCGGCTTTCGCGATGATCACCTGTTGCCAATGGGCGCGGCAATCTGGTCGACCCCAGTAGATAAAATGTTGGGCTTTCCCGCCAAGAGCTTCCTTCGCTTTTGCGATAACCACGGACTGTTGCTGCTGAAAGACCGCCCTCAATGGATGACTCTGAAAGGCGGGTCCAGGGAATATGTCTCTCGAATCGCCGATGCTATCGGCCAGGGCAATATTCGCCTCTCCTGTGGTATAGAGCGCATCACCCGGCACCCCAACCATGTCGAACTGATCGACCAACACGGCGCCATTCACCACTTCGACCACGTTGTGCTCGCTAGCCATGCCGATCACAGTCTGGGCATGTTGAGCGATGCCACCCGCGACGAACAACAATTGCTCGGCAGCTTTGGCTATGAACTGAATCGCACGATTCTTCACAGTGACGAGCGCCTGATGCCAACACGGCGGGCGGTGTGGTCCAGCTGGAACTACCTGGCGAGCCAACAAAACAACAGCCAAAAGGTCTCGGTCAGCTATTGGATGAACGCGTTGCAACACCTGCCCTGCACCGAGCCTGTTATTGTCACGCTCAACCCCATTGAAGAACCACGCCAAAACCTCGTGTACCGGGAGTTCACCTATCACCACCCGGTATTCAACCGCGATGCACTGCAGGCCCAGGAGAAACTCTGGCAGCTGCAGGGGCAGCAAAGAACCTGGTTCTGCGGCAGCTATTTCGGCTACGGCTTTCACGAAGACGGCATCCAATCCGGCCTCGCGGTTGCGGAGCAACTTGGTGGACGACTCAGACCCTGGCACTTCGACAAAACGCTGAGCAGAATTCCCCTGCCCGAACCCGCAACCGATATCAGCGATCTCGCCGCCTGAGGCGGCAACACAAACCCGGCTCGGGGGGCCTTTGACGCCCCACCGACCGGAGCACAAGCGTAAAAAGGATGACAGCGTGAAACCGTCGAGCAACAGCGCACTTTATCGCGGCACCCTCAGCCATATCAGGCTGAAGCCCTTCAGGCACCAGTTTTCTTATCGTATCGACAGTTTCCTGTTCGATATCGACGAACTGAGCAAACTGGCGCAACGCTGCAGACTGTTTTCGCTGAACAAATTTAATTTGTTCAGCTTTCACTACCGCGACTTCGGTATTCACAAATCGGCGACGCCACAAACACCGCGAGACTACCTGGAATCGACACTTAAAGAGCGCGGCATCGAGGAACCATTACACCGCGCAACGCTGCTGTGTTATCCACGCATCTGTGGGTATACCTTTAATCCACTGGCGGTGTACTACTGCTATAACCGCGCGGAGAAGATTTTCGCCATTCTTTGCGAGGTGACCAATACCTTCGGCCAGCGCCACAGTTACCTGCTAGACATTCCCGACAGTAACGAGCAGCCCGTCTATGCGCGTTCCTGCCCAAAGCTTTTTTACGTCTCGCCCTTTATCGGAATGGACGCTCACTATCACTTTCGCCTGCGACGTCCCGGCGACACCATCGCCCTTGCAATACGGGAAACCGAGCGCAACGAGCCGGTCCTTCACGCGGTATTTCAGGGCCATCGCCGGGCGATCAACGACCGAGAACTGCTCGTTTCGTTTCTGCGCCTCCCGTTTATGACCCTGCAGGTTATGGCAGGAATTCACTGGCAGGCACTCAAGCTTTTTATCAAAGGGTTGCGAATTTCGCCTCGCCCAACTGAACCGGCAGCCAAAATCACACGTATCAAAATCTGAATCAACCGACTGAGAACTTCGATTAATGAAAACGTCGACCGCAGTAAGCCTGGACAAATCCACTAATGGCGCCCTCTGGAGTCGCGGCCAGCGCAAACTCACTGAGCGCCTGTTCGCACCGCTGAACAATGCCAAAACCGGCCACCTGAAATTGACCCTACCGAATGGAGATCAACTGGAGTTTGGCGACACCCGCGACACCACACTGCGCGCCCAGGTGACACTGAAGCGCTGGCGTGCCCTGCAACGCGCCGTGAGCGGTGGCAGTCTGGGATGGAGCGAAGCCTACCTGGACGGAGACTGGGATTCCCCGGATATTCCCACCGTAATCGAATGGGCCCTGCGCAATGAATCCTTCTTCGGCGGCAGCCTGGAAGCAGGTCGCCTGCAATCCCTGCTGGCCAAACTCAAACATCGCCGCAACGCCAATAGCCGCCGCGGCAGTCGCCGCAATATCGCCTACCACTATGATCTCGGCAATGACTTCTACAAGCTCTGGCTGGATGACAGCATGAGCTACTCATCCGGTATCTACGAAGACGACAACCACGCCAAGGACCTCGCCAGCTTAAAGACGGCGCAATACCGCAAATACCAACGTCTTATCGATCAGTTGGGCATCACCAATGGCGACAGCGTCCTCGAAATCGGCTGCGGCTGGGGCGGCTTTGCCGAACAATTGCTTCAGCAAACCGAAGTACAACTGCACGGTATTACACTATCAAAGGAACAGCTCAGCTTCGCCCAGGCGCGACTGGCTGAAGCCGGCCTACAGAAAAAGGCGCATCTTTCCCTTACCGACTACCGGGATTGCGAGGGCCAATACGACCATATTGTGTCGATAGAAATGATGGAAGCGGTCGGGGAAGCCTATTGGCCCACCTACTTCGATACGCTGTACCGGAACCTGAAGCCTGGCGGTCGCGCGGCGATACAGGTAATTACCATCGACCACCAGCGTCTCGATGGTTACCGCAACACGCCGGATTTCATCCAGCGCTACATCTTCCCCGGCGGTATGTTGCCCAGCCCAGAGCTGTTTAGAGAGCACGCCCAGGCACGCGGCTTTTCATTGCGCGACGAATTTTCCTTCGGCCAATCCTATGCAACCACCCTCGCCGCCTGGGACCAGGCCTTCCGTCGCAACTGGGAGTACATCAAACCTCAGGGCTTTGATCAGCGCTTTTATCGGATGTGGCGCTATTACCTCGCCTACTGTGAAGGCGGATTCCGGGGCGGCTCCATCGACGTCTACCAGTTCGTGCTCGAAAAGCCCGCCGCCTAAAACGGCCTCGCCCACCACCTTCTTGAGGTGGCTGGGCGCACCGAATACGGGCGGAAGTCGGCCCAGGAAAACGGGCAAGCCCGCTTCGCAATCCGCCCCAAATTCGCTCATTTTCCTTAAAAAGCCCCGAAACTACGTACAATCCCTTAGTAAATTCGCGCAAAAATCGATCAAATCCAAGGTTACAGCGTGTTAGCATAGTGACAAAGCTAAACGCAGTAGCGAGAGATAGAAACGATGAAGACAAACAAGCGCTGGGGCAACGGAGCCCGTGTAGACGATCTGGACACCGGTAAGAAAATGCTGTTGCAGGCCGCCGTGCAGTGTTTCACTCACAAAGGGATCAAGGCGACAACCATTGAAGATATTGCCAACGTCGCCAATGTAACCCGCCGCACCGTGTATCGCTATTTTGCAGGCAAGCCGGACATCATTGCGACTCTCATGGAAATTGAGCGCGCCCGTATGTTCCGCAAGCTCGCCGAGGAAGTTGCCGAATATCGCGACGACTTTCCGCGTATGCTGGAAGAAAGCATCTGGTTCACTGCGACTTACCACACCCCTGAAGAGGGCCGCAATGACCTGATCTCCGGCCAGAATGCCTCGGAAACCGCCAAACATATGGACAACGAAGAGTCCGACGCTGAATGGCGCCATATTCTGGGCGAACCGCTGCGCCGTCACAACGAGCGCTACGGCAAGAACGTCAACTTCGACGACCTGGTCTCGGTCGTTGGCCGACTGTCGCTGGCCTACCGCGATCACCCCACTGACAAAGAGCATTTCCTCAGGGGTATCCGCGCTTTCAAACTGGTCTGAGCGACCAGCACCCCTCTCTAAACGCCCGGCATTGACCGGGCGTTTTTGTTTTTGGCCTGTTCCGCAACGCAGTTGGTCGCTTTTGTTATTGAGCCCCCGCGCCCCGCGCCCTATCCTCGGGCACAGGATAACAGGAGCACAAGCCATGAATTTCGATTTCTCAGATGACCAGAAGGCCATTCAGGAGCAGGCCCGCAGTATGCTCGCCGCGCAGTGCGGCACCGACCGGGTAAGGACGGTCATCGACGGCAAAAAATCGATGGACCGCGAACTGTGGCAACAGGTCGCAGAATTGGGCTGGACGGCAACCGCGATTCCCGAGTCCTGTGGCGGCCTGGGCCTGAGCCACCTCGAACTTTGCGTGATTGCCCAGGAATTGGGGCGCTCGCTGGCCCCCATCCCGTTTATCGCCTCCATCTACCTCGCCAGTGAGCTGATCCAGCTCGCCGCCAGCGCCGACCAGCAGCAAAGCTGGCTGCCGGACATCGCCAGTGGCAGTGACATCTATACCGTCGCCCTTGACGGTGCCAAACCCGGCAGCGCAGCGCCGTCCTGCAACTACGCAAACGGACTGTTAAATGGCGAAAAGACCACTGTGCTACAGGGTTGCGAGGCGGACTACGCGATTGTTGCCGCGCTTGACGCACAGCAAACACTCCAACTGCTGAAAGTGGAGCTGAACCAGGCCGGGGTAGAACGTCAGACGCAAGACAGCCTCGACCCGACTCTGCCCCGCGCCCAGATTCGTTTCACCAATGCACAATGCACCCCGCTGGAGGGAACACTGCCCCCAGCCGAAGCCTGCCGAACACTGTACGACCGCGCCGCAGTTTTACTTGCCTTTGAGCAGGTGGGCGGCTGTGAAGCGGCAATCGATATGGCCAAGGCCTATACCAGTGACCGCTATGCCTTCGGCCGCCAGGTCGCCTCCTTCCAGGCGATAAAGCACAAGCTTGCCGATATGTTTGTCGCCAAAGAACTCGCCAAGTCCAACGCCTACTACGGCGCCTGGGCGCTGGCCAGCGGCGCGGACGCCCTGCCACTGGCCGCCGCAACGGCCCGGGTCAGCGCAACTGACGCCTATTGGCTGTGTAGCAAGGAAAACATTCAGGCCCACGGCGGTATGGGCTTCACCTGGGAATTCGACTGCCACCTTTACTATCGGCGCGCCCAGGCATTGTCACTGATGCTCGGCGGCAATCCGTACTGGAAAAACCTGTTGGTAGACCGCTTGTTGGCCGCCTGAACAAACGCGCCAGTGACCGCTACACGCTCGAATTCAAAAGGACCACACCATGGACTTTAACGACACCCCCGAACAAGCCGGCTTTCGCAGCGAAATTCGCGCATGGCTG
>JBFEVY010000322.1:0-3950 GCA_041546665.1 Spongiibacteraceae bacterium
AGACAACTCACTAATGACTTTGGCAATCAAGGCCTCAACAGCACTATCGAGACTTGCCGTTGGCTCATCTAACAACCATATTTTTGGCTGCTGCAATACTAGGCGAGTCAGCGCAACCAATTGCTTTTGCCCACCGGATAGACCACTACCGCTCTCACTAATAGGAAGCAATAGCCCCTGAGGATGCGCCTTAACCGCGTCTGCCAAGCCGGTTTTATCCAGAGCTGCATAGATTTGCTCCTCCGGCGGCATACTCATACCCAGAGTAAGGTTGTCCAGCAGCGTTCCAGAGAACAACCGAGGCTCCTGCGGCAGGTAGCCAATCACTTCACGGAGCCAGCTTGGCCGACACTCTTCAAAGTTAAGGTTAGCAATCAATACTTCACCCTGGGCCGGTGTAGCGATACCCGCCAACAACTTGAGTAAAGTGGACTTACCGCTACCATTCTTACCAATAATTGCCACTCGCTGACCGGCAGGGATTTCCAGAGACGGGACCGCGAGGTTTGGCAGCTCAGCACCTTCATAGGCATAAGCCATATCCTTGACTGCCAGATCCAGGGGAATTGACCGCACATTGGCCTGGCGATCAGGTCGATCATCAGTTTCGGAACTCAGCAATTGATTCAAAATTTTCAGTGAATAGCTGGCGTGGTGCCAACGCGAGATAATACCGGAGATACCGGAGATTGTTCCCAGTGTACGACCACCCAGAATGGAACAGGCAATCAAACCACCCATGGTCAGGTCGCCCTCACCAATCACATAAACGCCAGCGATAATTATGAAGACATAAGAAAGTTGCTGACCAAACTGAGTAATAATCTGAACGATCGAGTTAAAGGTGTTCATCGCCTCGGCTTTGTCACTGCTGTCACGCGTGAGTGTCAACCAGGTATCGGCAAAACGCCCCTCGCCCCCGGACGACTTCAACACTTCACCGCCTGCAACAGCCTCGTAGAGCATTCCCTGACGACGCACGGTTGAGTCGAGGTTCATCTGCTGCAGCCTGGCCGTTGGCTTGTAGGTGACGACACCAATGGCGATATTCACTAGCACAAACACCGCCGGTACGATCGCCACCGGACCCGCAATCATGTAGATCACCGCAATAAAGATGAAGATAAATGGCAGGTCGACAATGGCAAAAAGTGTGGACGAGGTAATAAATGCTTTAATGGACTCGTAGTCCCGCACCTGCGCAACCAAAGAACCGATACGAGATGGCCGGCGATCCAGCTTCAAGCCCAACAGACGCTCAAAGATATACAGTGACAGCGCCTCGTCGATACGCCGCGTGGCGGCTTCGGTCATCCGCAGTCGCGAGATCTTGAACAACAGGTCGATACAGTAAGCAGCAAATACCCCGCCAGCTAGAAACCACAGGGTCGCATAGGCAAGGTTTGGCACCACCCGGTTATAAATCTGCATTGCAAACAGCGATGACAGAATTGCGATAGTATTAATGAAGATAGAAGCCACCGCCACCCGGCGGTAAATAAAGGCATGCTCTTTAACCGCCGTCAGGATGGCCGAAGTGGCAATCCCCTTTTTCTCTTCTTTGAGGAAGCTCTTGTCCGATTCGGGCAGCGGCGCGACAGGCACCAGAGCCCGATCAAAACTGCCCTCAGCCGGCGGCACCGAACCTTCAATCCAGTCAACCTGAACTGGCTGATCACCATCGGCCACACGGGTAACGATACCCACATAACCTTCGCCAATTACCCAGGCAGGGAGCTGGGCATTGGTTAACAGGTGAAGCGGGGTCTCCGCAGCACTGTGCCGGTAGAAAAGCTGCCGCCACGCTGCCGCAAAGCGATCATTCTCGTTTTTAACCGTTACCTTTTCCCAGGCCTGCTCGGCCTCATGCAAAGAAGCATGAAAACCCCGGCGCTGCGCCATACTGATCAGCGCATTAACTGCCAGCTCGGTAGTAAGAGGTGCATGTGTAGACTGGGACATTGTGTGCCTATTCTTGTTCGATATCGAGGTAGGTGGACGGCGCATCATTATTCACCCGCACCCAGAGCATACCTTGAAGTGCCAAGGCGATATTAGCAGACCAATATCGACGCTTAGTACTGGATATTTGTAGAAGCGCGTCGTGCGCTTCACGGTGTGCATTCAAAACTTCAATCCATGCCTTTCGGCCGACTTTGAACTGACGCAGAAAACTGCCTACCAATTTCACAGCCGCACGCGCCGCATCGACCTGAGCGTCATACTGCGACAAGGCAATATCCCGCTCTACTTTGGCGGAAAGGATGGAATCGCGCACGT
The DNA here is from genome assembly GCA_041546665.1 of Spongiibacteraceae bacterium. Lineage (GTDB taxonomy): Bacteria > Pseudomonadota > Gammaproteobacteria > Pseudomonadales > Spongiibacteraceae > Spongiibacter. The sequence continues at coordinate 2,281 of JBFEVY010000322.1, forward strand.
CGCGACGAGCATACTGCAGCTCCTGACGAGCGGCATTCAAACGGTGATTGACAGCCTTATAGCTACTCAATCCACGCAAACCCTCGTCGGAGGTGTATTGAAAGACCAGCCGCGTTGACGAATCTGGCGTAAAATCCCCATCCGACTGCTGCAGCGATTTACTGTACTGCAGGCTCAAAGTGGGAAAAATTGACGCCTTGGCGAGATCAACGGCGGCTTTTTGTGCCGCGATCTCCGCAATAGCCAATTGCCCAGCGGGATGGGACTCTACCGACTGCTCTTCGAGAATCCGCACAATATCGGAATCGGTTAGGTTGTACCTGGACTCAGGCCAATACAACGCTGGTACGCGGTGGTGCAACAACGCCTCCAGGTGGCTGCGGCTGCTTGCCAACTGGGCATTATTCGAAGCCAAACCTGCCTTGGCGAGGCTGAGACGGGTTTGTGCAGTCTGAATATCAACCTGGGGGGACACCCCATTTGCGGCGCGGTTCGTTATTACCCGAAGCAAATCGTCAAGGCTGGCAATGTAACGACGCCACAACTTGCCCTGCTCTTCTGCCAGAACCACATTAAGATAGGACTCCATCGCTTCAAGAGCCAGATCAAGGCGCGTTTGGTTGAGTTGCGCCAAGGCCCGATTTCGCTCAGCTTCGGCTTGACGCACTTCGGCGCTGACTCGACCACCAGACCAAATCGGCTGGATAATGTTCAAGGTCGTTTCGGAGGCATCGTTCGAGGCCTCAATCGCCGTCAAAGACAGGTAGGGATAGTAGCCGGTTTTTGCGCCCTGCAAATCATAACCGGTGGCCTCTATTTCAGCCTCAGCCCGTTGCACATTGGGGTGCTGCCGCCAGACTTCACCAAGAACCTCATCAAGCCCCAGTGTGGGTCCACCACTTTCGCGCTTCGGGCCGTCCATCGACGAGGTAAGCTCGCCCAGCTCCATCCCTTTGTTTTCCGCGATTGGAGGGTGGGAGTCGGAGTATAAATAGCTGCCATATTTTTCGGTGACAGCCTCCATTTCGGGACGCGGAGACTCACCGTCCGCGGATTTCATGACGAGCTCTGACTCTACAACCGGCGGCTCCTTCGGGGCAGTAGAGCAGCCAGAGAGAATAGTGCCACTAACTAATGTCAAAAGCGCATAGGAACCCGCAAAATTCGAGAACCGCCGCAACATTTTTGCTGGCACAGAGAGCCGAAACGATGCGCCGGCCACAAGGGGTTTCACAGGCTTGGCTTCCACCGTTCTAGAACTCGCTTTTGTTTCCATTTTTGTCGATTCCAACATGCCTTTGCCGGGCTGACAAAAAAATAAGCCAGCCCAATTCCTTCCACAGGGGCTTCCGACCCACAGACAAAGAAAAGGTTCTACGCAATACTTAACTGTATTTTTTCAATGCAGACAGATTCCCAGGAATCCTTATCTACGGCGGCAACACGCTACCAGCACGTAATAAATAAGAGGCAACTATCATAGCGGGTCGTGAATGTAGCAGATCGACACACCGCCAAGCAAGCCCGCCAATCCCAAGGATACCGGGGCGGGTATTACTGATCCACCATAAACCAAACCGGCCTCGCCCTCACCAGAAGTCGCTAAGCGCTTGCGTGCCATAGAGTTTCCGTATCACAATCGGCGCACAATAACGTCCCAAACGATAAAG
>JBFEVY010000253.1:0-5350 GCA_041546665.1 Spongiibacteraceae bacterium
GAGCCGCCATTCGTCGCGTTAGGGTCTTCACCCGGCAGCGGGTAGGGATTGTCATAGGGCGCGGCATTCGCGCCATAACGTAGCTGATATATCTCGTCGAAGTTTTCAGGTCTTTCAGAAAGTCCCCAGGCCTGCCAACGCTGATTGTAGGTTTCAGAGTCAGTACCTTCTCCCACCAGGGTCGGCCCACCGTCGGTAAACCAGTGCTTACCGGCGTCTCTTTGACTACGGTACTCACCGCAGGTGGTGGGCGCCTGCATCGATGCCGGCTGATTGACGTGACAATTCTCATACCAGGCATTGAAGAACACCGCTTTACCGCTATTTATCCCTGGCTGAATCATTGTTCGGGGATCAACCGGCAGAGGCGCGTTATCTGGCTGATCTGCACAGAACGTCTTCCAGGGATGACGTGCGTGAGAACTACCCAGCAGCGGTAATTGTTCCACGTCCACCGCGCTCGACTGCAACAGACAGTCTTCAGGAGAGTCCCAGCACGACAACAAGGTCACCATGTCGTTGTAGGCATCAGAACCAACGGGCCAACTTTTGCCACCACTGTGTGGCTCGCTATTGTCGGCGTTTTCGACAATAAGCCTGTTGTTTTCGACTCCGCCGCCCAAAGCCTGCCATGCAGCTTGCGTATTCAGGTAGTCGTCGTGGGAATTGGCAGACAGCATAAAGCGTTTGCCGTCCTCGACATCGGCGACGCCACCGGGAATATGGCAGGTACGGCAAAAGTCCATTCTTGGCGCCATTCGAGCGACAAAAAAATCTTCGGAATTCGTAAAAGACTGCTCGCCGTTATTGTTAGTGACATTTTCTGGTGAACTACCGCTGGCAACGCCCCCGCTGCTACCTCCCCCGCAGGCTACCAAGGTTAAAACCAGAGCAATAGATGGCAATACCGTCATTGGCTTCATTCAGGACATCTCCTTCATGCTTATTATTATTTATTACGGGTACACTTGTACCCAATAAAGATACATTTGTACAGAATATGGCACGTAGTGTCAAATCACGATAGCGGAGTGGAAGGAAGAGCAGCGTGCTTGCTGGCGTCAGTGAGGCCGACGTATTTGGTCAAATAGCTCACCATCGCGTAGGCGGCCTCACCGAGATACTCCCCGGTTATTTTTCCGTGATAGAGATTCGACACCCGAAAAACCGCAGTGCCCATGTCGACTGCCAGCGAGGCGACATCAGGGTCCTTCTGCAAGTAAATGCCCTTTAAAGCAAATAAATCGGAGGTGAGTTTGCCCAGTTTGCGTATTGTGTTCTCAGTAACCCGAAAGCTCTCGTCCGTTACCGCGCCGCCGAGAATCAAAATCCGGCTTACCGGGTTGGCGTTGTGAAAGGCGGCGGCTTCCTCCACGGTTTTGTTGATCATTTGATCCCAGGGCAGCTCAACGAGCTCTGTCGCCTTGCTGCTCAATTGGCTTTCAAGCCGATCCAGATACCGATGCGTTAGCTCATTCAAAATAGCGTATGTGGTGGGGAAAAACTTATATATACTGCGCCGCGTAAAGCCAAGGCGCTCTGCGAGAAGCGATATGGAAAAGCCGCTTAGCCCTACCTCCGCCAGAAGCTGGTCTGCGCCATCAAGCACAGCCTCGTAGCGTTGAATGCCTGCCTCGCGTTTAGGCTGGATTGCAACGGCACGCGGATCTAGACCAGAATTCATTTGATGGATTTCCAAAAGCCAAGGGAATGGCTCAACGCTACCACAGTTCCGAGGCCAAACGCTCGGCGGGATGAGCAAACCACTAAGGGTTAACCCTCATCCCTTACTCCTCACGCTGCGCCATCAAACCAGTCGTTAAAGCCGTGCTCACTATGCGGCCCTATATGCAGCTGTTCGAGCACGCCGTAGCCGACTTCGTCACCGCAGCGGGCGATTACTACCTGCTGGATATGGATATTCTCCAGCGCAAGGGGGTTGGCGTCTTCACAGTTCCAGCTCTCGCCGGCAATCGCCAATTCGCCCTTCCAAAGACCATGCCCCCACTCCGGGTGCATATACCCCAGGCCTTTCATACGGTGCAGCAATATCGGCTCTACGGTAATTTCGAGGTGCTCACCATTTTTGTGGTTCATTCTGAAGCTGCCGCCCAGCGCCTGTCGGCTGCCTGGCTTGAATTCCACCTTGTGCCCTACGCTCCCCTGCCAGAGAGTTGTGGCGGGGTCGTTAATAGCGATGGTCTCATAATGCGGGTGCACTGGGACAATCGCCTGATCAGTGTGCCACTGGTAACCGGTGTCATCTTCAAACCAGCCGGCCAGGGTACAGCGGTTTTGCCAGTGAATTGGCAGCCACATAAAGTGCAAGGGCTGGAAGCTGTCGATCGGCGCACCGCCGTGATAGGACTCACCCACCGGACGAATACCCCAGGAGCGATCTTTAAGGCCAAGGGTCGCGTCGGCGCGCACTTCAATCTCCCGGCCGTCTACTTTGATTTTGCCCTGCCAATAGCCAAATTGGTCGATGCGGGTCGCGTCCATCACCAGATGCCTGGCATTGCGCAGGGTTTGCCGCCCTTCGGGGATCACGCCGGTTTTGGGCGTAAATACCAGGTCGCACTCTATACCGGTCTCGTTTGCTTCTATCACCAAACGGTGCCGCCCCATGGGTTCGAGAATCGCGAGTTTGAAAGGCCCAACATCGAGATCACTGGGCTCCGCCGAGGCCCTACGGGAGCCGTGAAAGGCGTACTGTTTACCATCGACCACCACACTGAAGCCGCAGTCTACAATGCCGAGATTCGGGTAGCGGCACAGACCAATACCGAAGTAAAAATCCCCCGCTTTGTCGTGGCCGTTATACCAGAAGCGATCATAGGTGAAACGGTCACTGCTGGTGGTCAGCGCAATGGGCTCGGCAGTTTGGTGTATGGGGTAGTCATCCAGTTTACTGATCATGGGTGGTTATCCTAACGCGGGTGTTTCCGAGAGAATTTTGTCCAGGTACTTCACTTCAAAGCAGCTACTGAACCGGCTGTTGATGCTGTCTTGATTGCCCAGTCCTATCGACATGCGGCCCAGCAGCAAGGCAAAGCGCAGGCCGGCAAATACCAGGTAATAGTGAAGCTGGTCAATGCTGTAGCCGCTTTGCTTAGCCCAGAAATGCGCCGATTCAAGGCGGCTTGGAAAGCCTTCCAGAGGAGGAAAGTCCAGGCCGTGGCAAAACAGCTCGTCCATATACACCCACCAGGCCAGGTCTTGCAGCGGGTCGCCAAGCGCGACCATTTCCCAATCGAGCAGCGCCGCCACACCGGTTTTTTCCGAGTTAAAGATGACATTTGCCATGCGGGAATCCCCCCAACAAAGTCGCACTGCCTGCTCTCGGGGTTGGTGCTTACGCAACCACGCCAGGGCTCGCTCTGCGGAGTCGTGGGGCAGAAATTCTCCCTTGTGCTGATAACCCCAACGGTAATAGTCCTCCCAGTAGGTCAGTTGCTCATCGAGATTTTTAGGGATTGCACCGGCGCTCAGCACAGCGGCGAGCGACGGATTATCGATGTCCAGGCGACTGAGCTGCGCCATGCGCGTGAGACCGGCCTGCCAGAGCTGGAGTCGGGTGTCCGGGGTTTGTTCGGTGAGCCAGCCATCCATATGGTAAGGGGGCATATCCGGAGGGATAAGGCCCTCGGTCTTTTTCATAATGTAAAAAGGCTTGCCGAGAACATCGCCGCTCAATTCCTTGGCAACAATGACAGGCACGGGGATATCGCTGCATTCGCCGAGCGCCTCCATCACCCGACACTGGATATCCAGATCATATTCCGGAAAAACCAGATGATCGCCACGCGGCTGAATACGCGCCACAAAGGACGAAGGCGTATCCGTGCCATCCGTAAAGACATCAAACACCATTGTGATATTCGACATTCCGGTGCCCTCGGGAATATTGAGGGCAGGAATACGAAGCGGCACAGCAAGCTCACTGGAAAGCCATTGCTCCAGCTTCATCCGGGTTTCTTCGGGATTATCCAAAACCGGCGTTGGGCGGACATCATCATTCATAATCGGGCTCGTTCTTATGTTGTTAATTGGCCATCTGAGCAGATCCTAACACCAATTAGTTAACGGTGTTAATATATATTAGCTTGAGGACAGGAAGGATGAAATGGCAGGTCGAGTAGGTAGGCCAAACGCAGTAGACCGGGAGAAAATCCTGGCGGCATCAACCCAGCTTTTACAGCGGGAGGGGCTGGCCACGATGAGCCTGAGGCAACTGGCCAGGCAACTGGCAATCAGCCCAACCTCGCTGTATCGCTATTTTGCAAGCAAGCAGCAGCTGATTGCCGCACTGGGAGAGCAGGTTTTAATTCTGGATACAGACGCACTGCCGGCACAGCTTTCCCCGGAGCAGCGTCTCGAAGCCTTGTTGAATCAGCTTCGGCGGCAGGTGCTCGCACTGCCCGGCCTACTGGCGGAATTCAATAGCGCCCTGCCCGTCGAAGCCATGGTGACCACCATTGCCGATCTCGCCAAACCCATTATCGACATGAACATCGAGGAAGGCGAAGCGGTGAGACACGCCCAGTCATTGCTGTGGATGACACTGGGCTTTGCCCTGTTTGAAGCCAGCTCCAGCACAACGGCAATCAGCGGGCAATTTGTCGACCTCCCAGAAGCGATGCAAGACACTGCACAACACTTTGTATTAAAAGACCACGAACAATTGTGGCAGGAGGTTGTCGCAAGAAATATTCGCGGGATAAGCGCAACAAAGTAGTCTCGGCGCAGGCAGCGAGAATGAAAATCTCTGCCTCAGGTATGTAAGGGGAATAGTACGGCTACCGCAGTCATTAGCCGCGGTTTTTAGCACTTGGGGTGCCAGCATCCGCAATACTTTCGCAACACTTTCGCTACCGGGCCCTCACCGCTAGAATGAACTTCCCCTGTTAGAGTGAGAAGAGTGATGCCAACACAACGCCCCATACCCGTTCGGTTGCGCCCTACCGCAGGGGAAGCGATTGGTACCACAGCCTTCTTTCGCAACAGAATCCTGAACGATACTCTTCTCAACGAACTGAAAGCTGCCGGAAAGAGTCATTACTCCATCCTGTTCCACGCGTGTTCCATCGGCGCGGAAGTGTATAGCTTTATCATTCAGTATCTGGAACGCGGGATGGATAAGCATTTCAGCCTTAGCTGTCAGGCTGTAGACAAACAACAGGGATTCGTCGATTTCGCGCGGGCCTTTTCGCAGTGGAACATCGCGGAAAAGGCTACTCAAATCGGTGTGCGGGCTGCGATCATCACGGATCCGGTTCGCGAAGAACTCGCCGATTTCGATTGCGACACCCCTCAAATAACTCTTGGACTACCATGTAGCGAGCCGTTA
>JBFEVY010000096.1:0-10779 GCA_041546665.1 Spongiibacteraceae bacterium
CACTGTATTTCCAGCCCAACAAGATCACCACCATGCCGATTTCGATAAAGGTCGGTACGATATTGAACACCATGAAACGCAGCAGAAAGCTGATACCGGTGGTGCCGCGTTCGATGTCTCTGGCCAGCCCGCCGGTGCGGCGATTGAGGTGAAAGGCAAGATCTAATTGCTGCAGGTGCTCAAAGACCTTTAGGCCAATGCGCCGCATCGCCCGCTCGGTGACGCGGCCAAACAGGGTGTCGCGCAGTTCGCCAAACAGCACATTGGCAAAACGCAGGCTGCCGTAAGCCAGTAGCAGGGCAAGAGGTAACAGCGTCAGCCGGGGGATGTCGGTCTGATCGAGGTAATCAACAAGATGCTTTAAAACAAAGGGTAGGCCCACGCTGGCCACCTTGGCGGCGATCAGGCAAAGCAGGGCGAGGACAATACGGCCGCGAAACTCACTAAGATACGGCGTTAGCTCCTTGAGCGTTCCGAGGCTTAGCTTGTGGTGATTGTCGTAGTTTCCGCTGCCGTGGTGGCGCATGGGTGACTCCCGGCAGAGGCCGAATTGAGGTTAGTGAAGGGTGTGGTCGGGAAAGTGGTGGGGCTGCAAGTGAATCTGCTCGACGCGATTGCCCAACATGATGATCTTGCCCTGGTAGCGTTCATCACCATTGGCGCTAAATTCAAAATGATAGCGCCGCCAGAAGCGCAACTGCCCCCTCGGGTCGCGTTTTAGCCACACTGCGCGCTGCGCGACGTGCGCATCGAGAAGTTGCAAGCCTTCCTGCGCGAGGTGTTTGCGCGCGGCAGCGAGGGCTATTTCCCGGGTGCCCTGCGCCAGCCAGATCTGGTAGAGCAGGGCACAGAAACCGCCCAGAATAGCGAGTTGGAGGAGTTCAGTCATCGTCAGCCTAGAAAATCCAGGCCAGCATTAGCCAGATGACCAGGAAAAACGCCAGAAAGGCGCTGAGCATAAACTGCAGCTCCCCCAGCAAGCCATCGCCGGCGGCGACGGCAAAAATGACCAGTGTAATGATGGTGACGAAAAAAGAAATGACCGCTGCGCTGCGCAGGCCGAGGCCGGGGCTAAAGTAGGTGGCAAAAAAATCGGCCACCAGCGGCAGCATGAACCAAGTGGCCAGTGCCAGCAGGCCAATAAGCGAGACGAAGATGGCAACAAGAGCCAGCAGCGATTTCTTGTCGTCGGCCATCTCAGGCGGTCTCCGCCTGGTTCGCTTTGATCAGGTCTTTGAAAACTTCCGGCTGCGGCATGCCTGCGGCTTCGATTTCCGGGCTGTCCCCCGCCGTGTAGATGGCGACGGTGCCAACGCCGAACAGGCGATTAAAGAAGGACTGCGAAATTTTTACCGATCGAATGCCGCTGACATTGAGTTCGGTGCGGTCCTTACTCAGCAGACCGGTTTCCAACACCACTTCGCCACCATTGATCTCAAGTTTGGTCGCTTTGCACTTGGTGTACCAGTACAGCAGGATAATGATCCCTACCCCGACCGGGATGAGCAGAATGGCCAAAATAAATCCCAGCGGACTGTTGCGGAACATCGCGGGGTGCTCTGAGTACTGACTGCTCATTACAGAATCTCCAGTAAATTAATTTGGCCTATTTTACACATAATCATATTTCGAGTCGTAGCCTCGCATGCGTTTGTTGAGACAGTAGGCTCAGTCATTTGTTGCGACGACAACACTGCCATAGGTATGCACAAAGTCTGCCGGCATGCGCATTGCTCTGCCGTTGCTCATTCGGATACAAACCAATTGCCAGCGGGCGCGCAGCAGGGTTCGCCCATCGCGGCGTATCAGCTGGAAGCGGCGCTCCATATTCAGGCGACCATCGCTGGCGGTGAGCCAGGTGCCGAGAAAGCATTCGTCATCGAGGTACGCTGCACCAATGTAATCGTATTCTGCATGGCGGATGACCATGGCGGAATCCAGGTCGCGGTAGCTTTGCAGATCCAGTCCCAATGACACAGAGTGCGCCCATCCCGCGTCCTGACACCAGCCGACGTATACCGAGTTATTGACGTGGCCGAGCCCATCAATGTGGCCTTCGCCGACCTTGAGATCGACGATAAAAGGGGATGGGTGGTCCCAGTTTAGACTGGCGATAGTGTCGCTCCCGCTCATTTTTCTGCCTCGATTATCGTAATGAGTGACATTATCTACAAGCGTTGCCGAAAATGCGACATTCCACTATCTCGCTAGGTACAAGCCGTGGTGGGGCCGTCTGTGAGTGCTGGAATTTGTGCCAGGAAAACAAAAAAATCATATATGGCAATAAGATAGGGTTATAACGTTTTTGCTAAGACGCGATATAACGATTTCGTTAAGTTATGAATAGTGGAATCCCCTTACTTCATCTATTACTCACTCCTGTTTGAATGATTCCCACATGCCGCGTTGTGTGTCGAAAGCGGTGTTGGGAACAGGAAGCCAGTTTTGTAGGCGCGGCCGAAAATGCTACGTCGGCTGCCAATTATGATAAATCAGGAGTGACGTCGAATGTGGATTAAAAGAGCGAGTAAGGGATTTGCGTTAACAGCCCTCAGCGCGAGCCTGTTATTGACCGGTTGCGGCGGTGGTGGCGGTGGCGGTGGCGGTGGAAGTAGCAGTGGCGGTGAAACCGCGACCTACCAGGGAGTTGAGGGGCCATTGGATCAGGCTCAGGAGCCGCTGAGTGAACAGGTTTTTGGCGGCTTGGCTGCGCCGCTGGCTGGAACGCCTCTGGAGGCACCTGTCGAGTGTTTGAACCAGGTAGTGGTGACGGACATCCTGGATGTGTTGGACTCGTTGGCCGCGGCAATTGATCCCGCCAGTTTAAATGATCCCCAAGCGGCACTTGAGGCGGCTACCGGTAATGCACAACTTGCAGCAACCGAGCTCACCGCAGACCTACCTAATCTGTTGGCTTCGCTGGTTGGCGCGGGCGATTGTGAAGGTGGCTCGACCGGCGGCGCAACAGGGAACCCGCTTGAGGGTACCCCGCTGGCAGACCTTGGTGCTGCACTTGAATCGGTATTTGCCAATTCTGGTGACCCGTCAGAAATGGATCTGACTCAGCTGAGCGCGCTGTTCGAGCAATTGAGTTCAGCCTTTAGCGACGGCCTCACCAATGTGCCTGCAGAAATCACTGGCGCGCCCATACTGGGTGGTGCGCTGACGACTCTGGATGTTGCCCTGGCGGATCTGGCGACCTCGGTAGACGCCTTAACCTCGCAGGATGCGGCAGGAACTTCTAACGCGATCGCGACAACCGTGCAGAACCTGCTGACCAATGTGCTGGTGAACGTGGTACCGGTTGGATTTATCGAGGAGCAGTCGGATCAGGAAGGTCTTTTCAGCTCTCAAATTGAAAGTGCGATCAGTCAACTGACGATTCAGTTGGATAGCGGCTTGGCCACGATTCTGGCCCCCTTGTTTGATGGTTTTGCAACGCTGCAAGCTGCGCTGGCAGGTGGAATGACCGGAGGTACTGGAAGCGGTGAAGGTCTTACCGGTACGCCTTTGGATACCATCCTGGCGCCACTGGCTGATCTGGCGGCGAGCCTCGGTGCAGGTGCAGGTGGAGACGGTGTGACTGGTACACCTCTGGACCTGTTGCTGGCTCCGCTGGTGAGTGCAATTGAAGGTGGTGCGGGGTCTTGTCCCCTCGCGGATACACCTTTGGCCCCGGCCTGTACGGTTGTCGATAGTCTTTTATCTACACTGGCGGGCGGCTCTGCCGAAAATCCTCTGGCTATATTGGAGGGGCTGATTCAGAGCCTGCTGAATACCGTTACTGGTGTCACTGGATAAGGCTAACAAACGGGCAGTCATGGAAGCATGACTGCCCGTTTTGCGTTTTTCGAAACCAAGCGATAGCCATACTTCTGTCTGGTTTTTTCGCTTGAATAAGGTTGGGTAAAACTTGCACACTAGCCGTCTTTTGCAGGGCTTTGCCGCCACTGTTTTTATGCTTGTAGGAGTAGATCAATGTTAATTTCCCAGGGCAGCAAACTATTTTTGACAGCCTTTTTAAGTGCAACTCTGCTGCTCACGGGATGTGGCAGCAGTAGCAGCAGCGGCGGGTCACCGGGTACAACGACTGAAGATCCCGGTGATAATACCGGTGATACTGGAGACACCGGGGATACCGGCGACACTGGAGGCGATCCGGCGCAGTATCAGGGCGTAGAAGGTCCACTTGACGCGGTGCAGGAGCCGTTGTCGGATCAGGTGTTTGCCACGTTAATCGATGGAGCAGCGGGCACACCGCTCGAGGCCCCATTAGATTGTTTGGGGCAGGTCGTTGTTGAAGACATTATTGATATCCTCGATGCCGCGTTGGCTACGCTGGACCCAGCGGCATTGGAAGATCCTCAGGCGGCCTTTGAAACCGCAGCAGCCAATGTGCAATTGGCTGCAACGGAGCTCAGTGTTGACCTGCCCAATACCCTAGCCTCTCTCGCAGGACAGGGTGATTGCTCCAGTAGTGCCGGCGGTAGCGACGGCAGCAACCCCCTTGAAGGCACCCCGTTGGCAGATCTCGGCGCAGCAATTATTGCAGCGTTTGAGAACGGCGGTGATCCCTCTGAGATGGATCTGACACAACTGGCGGCCTTATTCGAGGATTTGAGCGCTGCGTATAATGATGGCACCGCTAATCTTCCAGCAGAAGTGACTGGTGCGCCTATTCTGGGCGGTGCGGTGACTACCCTCGGTATGGCGCTGGCAGACCTTGCGAATGTTGTGGACGCGCTGGTTGCGCAGGACGGCGCGGCGACCTCGTCTTCTGTGGCGCTGACCCTGGATGATTTGCTGAAAAATGTACTGATTGAGGTTGTGCCGGTTGGGTTTATTGAAGAGCAGGCCGGGCAGGGCGATGTGTTCAGCAGTCAGATCGAGGCGGCGGTTTCCGAGTTGACGGCGCAACTTGATGCCGGTTTGGCACTATTGCTGGTTCCGCTATTTGACGGTTTTGCCACCGTTCAGGACGCGATTGTCGCGGCGATGGCTGGCGGTGACGACGGTAGCGACGCAGGCCCGACGGGGACGCCGCTGGATGCCTTGTTACTGGCATTGCAGGACGCTGCGGCAGGTCTGGATTCCGGTGCTGGCACCGACGGCCCGACCGGCACGCCGCTGGATATTTTGCTGGCGCCTCTGGCAGACGCGTTGGCGGGTGGCGGTACCTGCCCACTGGCGGGAACGCCGCTTGAGGCGAGCTGTACGCTCTCTGAGTCATTGACCTCCTTGTTCGAACAGGATCCGGGCACAGACCCCTTGTCGGCGCTGTTGGCTGCGCTGGGGATTGCCGGCCTGGGAGGCTGAGGGCTTTCTCTCGCTCTGTTCCACTAAACGGCCCATTGGGCCGTTTTTTTTGCTCGCGATTTCGCGGTGCCCTACGTGTCATTTTCGGTGATTTGCAAATTATGAAGGGTGGCTTGATAATCAGCCGCGAATTTCTCTGTGCGAGTTTGCGGGCTACCTGATGGTAGAAACGGCGTAGAGGAGGCTGGCATGGTGATTGCTTTTGCAACCAATAAGCAGCAATCAGCAATGTAAGGTCAGTCAAGCCGATCCTATATCGAGAGACAGCATGCGCGAACATTATCGAATTACCATTACCAGCTACGCCGGGGCTCGCCATTACACTGTTACCCAGCTGATGCGCCGTTTTCTTGCAGTGCTCGCTGGTACCGTCGCAGGCTTGTTTCTGATCGGTACCCTGGCGATCTGGCTGTTGTCTGCCAAACTCGGCCATCTCAATAGCGAGCTGGCGTCATTACAGGAACAGCAAAAAGAGTACCTCGCGCACAACGAGTCCTTGCGGGAGGAACAGCGCCGCCTGCAGTCATCTGTTAGCGAGAAAGTCGCCGAGCTGTCGCAGGTCAATGAGGAACTCGATGCGATTGAAAACCTGATTGGGGTGAAGCCGGCGCCGGATGCGCCGCTTCATGCCCGATTAGATACCGCCAGCCAGACCGCCTTTGAAAAGCGTTATATGCTAACGACGATTCCCAGCGGTTTTCCCCTGGATGATTCCAGTATTACCAGCCGGTTTGGTATGCGTAAGCACCCGGTATTGGGTTTGATGAAGTTGCACGGCGGCGTGGATTTGCGTGCGGCCGTCGGTACGCCTGTGTATGCAACGGCGGATGGCGTGGTGGAATGGGCCGGTCCCCACAAAAGTGGTCTGGGGCGGATGATTCTGCTGGACCACAATTTTGGTTTTGAATCGCTGTATGGTCACTTAAATGAAGTCGTTGTGGCGTCGGGCGACTACGTCAAGCAAGGCGAGTTGATCGGCTACAGTGGCAATACCGGTTTATCCAGTGCACCTCACCTGCACTATGAGGTTCGACACCTGAATCACCGCTTGGCACCCAGCCCATTTATGAAGTGGTCGATGGAAAACTATGACGAGCTATTTGCTGAAGAGGAGAGAATCAAGTGGGATTCACTGGCAAGAACGCTAAGAAATCAGATGGCGGTCCCCGAACGACGGTGGTCGCAACTGGCACAAAGCTCGTCGGAGACGTCGAGCTAAAAGACAGTTTTCATCTCGATGGCCATATGCAGGGGAAGCTGGTGTCAGCTGCTGATGTGGCCATCGGTCGCAGCGGCCGCTTCCAGGGCGAAGTGACGGCCAAGCGGGTACTGGTGACCGGCGTACTTGACGGCAAGGTCGACGCTGATCGTCTGGAGATTGTGGCCACCGGGCAGGTCAGTGGTGAAATCCGGGTGCGCGAGCTGGTAATCGAATCGGGTGGCCAATTTATTGGTAACAGCCATGTCAAAAAACACGATACCCCGGTATTAAAAGCGGTGGACGAAGTGTCCGCTGACGCGGCAACTCCCCAGGAGGGAATCGACAGCGCGGGGGCGCCATTGTAGCGCGGTGTGTCATTGGCCTGTGCAATGGGGTGGTGAGGGTTTACAATAGCCGCCTTTTGAGGGCCAGCCATGAGTGTTGAACAGCAATTATTAGATCGCAGCGGTGGAGTATGTGAACTGTGCGGTAGCGCAGAAAATCTGGCTGGCATCGCTGTTCCCCCGCGCGAAGCGGATCATGCTGATAACTGCATTTGTGCCTGCGAAGTGTGTCGCGAGCAACTGAAAGACGGTGGTGAATTAGAGGTTAACCACTGGCACTGTCTCAACCAGAGTATGTGGAGTACAACACCTGCTGTGCAGGTAATGGCATACCGCATTCTGAAAAAAATCAGCGCAGAGCCATGGGCTCAGGATCTTCTGGATATGCTTTACCTCGAAGGTGAAGTTGAAGAGTGGGCCAAGGCCGGTGCGTCCGACGATGATGGCGAACCCACATTGGATGCCAACGGCGCGGTGTTGCAGGCGGGTGATACAGTTACCCTGATCAAAGACCTAGATGTTAAAGGCGCCGGTTTTACGGCAAAGCGTGGCACGGCGGTGCGCGGTATCGGCCTGACTGATAATCCCGAGCATATTGAAGGTCGAGTAAATGGTCAGCGGATCGTTATTATCAGTAAATTTGTAAAGCGCTCTAACTAATATCCTTGTCTGTCTCGGCGGTGTCGAGGGAGATGAAACAAAAAAGTCGCCTTTTGGCGACTTTTTTGTTTCTGGAAATTAGTGGAGTGTACGGTCATGCATGCTGCTAAGGGGCTCGCTGATATCACAGTGATCCTGTCGCCCCATAAGCTCCATAAAGGCACCTCTGTTCAGGTGTAGTAAGTGGGTGTGATCGCCGCTTTCAATATAGATGTCGTCGGTGTCCAACAGGGCGTTATCCCAGGTGACCGGCATGCCATAAACCTGGCCGAAAGCAGGGATGGCGCCGACGTCGCAGTCGTCGAAGATTTTGCAGATTTCGTCTTCGTGCAACAGTCGAAAATGATCCTGCATATGGTGGTTCAAGGTCTTTAATACCAGTTTTCGGTCAGCGGGGATCACGCACATTCGAAAACTTTCGCCATTACCAATAATGACCGCTTTGGCTAATTGCTCTGGGCGTATCCGCGCTGCCATGGCGCTTTGTAAGCTGCTGGCGCCGTGGGTGTGTTGAATGAGGTCGTAGTGCACCCCGGTTTTTTTTAAGTGTTGAGCGATTCGTGAAGCCATAGTCATCTTATTGTCCTCCTGGATGCAGCCTGTCAGGAACGCGTGTAGCGTTAACTCCCACGCGTTTTTTCTACTATAAAAGGCGTGTTGTAGGCTGTCTAAGACTGCTTATTTGTATGCCCGACTATCTGATAGCACCGGGAGGAATAATGCTTCTAGGGTGGGCTGTTGAGCCCGGGGATGCTTGGCAACGCAGGCGCGCCGTCATTTGTCAGTGATATTTCGCGTTCTTCGTTAATGATGCCGCCGTCCGGATCGACGTACTCATCTCTAAGCATAACCACCTCGACCCGGCGGTTTTTTGCGCGGCCTTCGGCGGTGGTATTGTCGTCAATGGGCATGGTGTCGGCGTAGCCGGCGACCCGAAAACGGGTGTTGGGCAGCCCGCTGATTCGCGTGATACTGTGCAGCACGGTGGCTGCTCGTGCCGATGACAAATCCCAGTTGGAACGGAATTGTTCATTGTGGATTGGTCGCGGGTCGGTATGGCCGGCCACAACAACCTTGCCGGGAATGGCTTCGATCGCGGCGGCGATTTTTCCGATAACGGGTTCGAAGTCGTTGGATAAGTCGGCACTACCCGAAGGGAAGGAACCCATTTCGCGGATACGGATGGTAATGACCTGGTCGCCGCTGCCTTCAACCTCAACGAGTCCCTCACCGATTTCCTTGCCTAAAAGCTCGCTGACCTTTTCGATGTCCATCGCCAGCGCGTAACGCTTCATTTCATTCATTGACTCCTGGCGTACTTCATTGCGTATGGTTGGCTGGGTGCGTCCAGGGCTGAATTCTCGGGCAATCATACTGGTACCCAGCGGTGTTTCCCTGGCGCGAACTTCCCGTTGTACACCAAAGGCATCCTTGAGTGAGCCCGACAGTTCTTTGAATTTTTGCTTATCCATCTCTGAAAACGAAAACAGCAACACGAAAAACGCCAGAAGCAGCGACATGAGATCCGCGAAGGTCAGAATCCAGGCGGGGGCACCGGCGTCTGGTTTTTTTGCGGGAAGATCTTCCAATTCCATCTACGCAGCCTTGGACTTGTCGTTGGCGTCGCCGTCTTTTTCGCCGTTGGGGAGGTAGGTGGTTAACAGTGATTCCAGTACGCGTGGGTTAAGGCCCTCTTGAATGCCGTCAACAGCCTCCAGAATCAGGCTGCGGTTGCGGCGTTCCTCCGCAGTGCGAAAAGCCAGCTTGTCTGCAATCGGCAGGGCCACGGTATTGGCGAGAACTGCACCGTACAGCGTTGTCAGTAGTGCGACTGCCATGGCGGGGCCGATGGCTTTCGGGTCAGACATATTCGACATCATCTGCACCAGACCGACGAGAGTACCGATCATACCCATCGCGGGGAAGGATTCGCCGAGCCCTTTAAAAATCGCTTCACCGTTTTCGTTGTGTTCAATCGTCAGGTTGATTTCTTTGTTCAGGACGCGCTTCACAAAAGCGGGGTCGTGGCCATCAATGGCCATCTGCACGCCCTTGTCGAGGAATTCGTTACTGATTTCAGCAGACTCCAGGCCAAGCAGGCCTTCGCGGCGGGCGACGGTAGCCAGTTCGATACATTCCTGGATAAGTGCCTGGGAGCTGGTTGGTTTGTGCACGAAGGCGCGGGAGGCAATTTTAAATGCGCCAAGGGTTTGCGATAGCGGGAATTTAATCAGGTTGGCGAGGGCACCACCGCCCAGTACAATCAACAGGCTGGGGGCGTCGACAAAGCTTGAGGCACTGCCGCCAACGAAAATGGCTGCGATAATGACGCCGAGGGCCCCGAATAGGCCTAGTAAGGTCGCGATGTCCACAACACACTCCACTGAATTTGTCATGGCGTAGATAAAAGCACCCCGCCATTGGAGTTCACTCTACCCAAGTTTGTGGGTATTAGTTATAGGTAATATCCGCGAGTCATTTTCCGCTAAAGCCGGGTGTTTACTGGCCTTGGGCCGGTGTTGCTATTTTTGTGGATGCCCAATTTCGAGTCTGCCCTCCAGGCCGGTTCTGACAAAAAAATGTTTTTTTCGCTTCAGCTTGTATTCATTTTCAGGGGCGTAGTCTGACCCTGCACTACAAGAGGAATGCGCTATGAAAAAATCTACGCAAACACGAAAAAAGGGATTGATGGGGCCGTCTGCATTGTTCGGGGCGGGAATTTTGATGGTTGCCGCCAGTGCGGTGCCGACCCAGGCCCAGGCGGGAGAAGCAGAAGTTGCCGCGGGCCTGTTGTTGGGCGCAGCGCTGGTTATTGCCGCTGACGATGGTCCGAGTCACCGCCATTCGTCTCCCCGGGTGGGATATAGCCAGCCCTACAAGCATCATCACGATAAGCCCAACTGGAAGCATCGGGACGATCGTCGCTATTGTGACGTTCATGCCCGTTATCATCATGACGGCGCCTGGCATTCGCACTACTACAGCGGCGGCAAGCGCTATGAGCACAAGCATAACGATGACCGCTATTCCTACTACTCCCGCGATGACAGGGGGAAGTACGAGCGTGATCGCTATGTTTATCGGGATCGAGATAATGGGCACTCCCATCATCACGGTGACGCTCGTGGCGAGGTGCGCTGGAATACTCGGGTTCGGGCATACTGAAAATGAAGAGTGTGGTAGCAGGCATGGTCGGCATATCGCGCCGGCGATGCCTGCATTCCATGTGGGTACGTCATGGGATTATAATATTTTTTA
>JBFEVY010000204.1:0-6724 GCA_041546665.1 Spongiibacteraceae bacterium
GCTGCGGCGGCGACACGGTTCGGGTCTGTCATTACCCGAGTAAAGCTGGAGGCACCTTCTGAGGTGGGTCGAATCGTAAACTGATCCCCCGCTTGCGCAGTACCCGTGAAGCTGATCGCCAGGCCCTGAACTATCAGGGGGTCTGTCGATGTACCGCTGCCGGTAACATTGCTCACCGCGGCGCCTGTCTGCTGGTTAACAATTTGCCAACCGATACCATCATAGCGGATCTGTAGATTGTCGCCCGTCAGCGTAGAGAGGTCTTCAAGACTCGCCGACATCACTGCATTACCGGTATTACCAGGTGATGCAGCGACGACCGGCCCACTGACCGAGAAAATATCCTGTCCACGCTCACCGTATAGATCCAGGCCGGCGTTGTTTTGTTGATTCACAACGTCGGCTACCGCTACGGCGATACGTCCGAGTTCATTTCTGGCCGATGTCAGGGTGTCGCG
Organism: Spongiibacteraceae bacterium; assembly: GCA_041546665.1. Lineage (GTDB taxonomy): Bacteria > Pseudomonadota > Gammaproteobacteria > Pseudomonadales > Spongiibacteraceae > Spongiibacter. The sequence continues at coordinate 459 of JBFEVY010000204.1, forward strand.
CTGAAATGCCAACGCACCGCCCAGGCTGCCACCTGTTAAATCGCTAGTGATTACCGAACCACCCGACAACACGACATCGCGCTTGTCAGGTTCGCTTGCGTTATTAACGGTGCTCAGGGTATTGGCTGTCGCCCCTATCACCAGCGCATCCCCACGACCAACAAAAACATTGACGGAGCCGTCGTCTTGTACAGCAGTGGAAATATTTACCAGTTCGCTGAGTTTTAGAATCGCCTGGTCGCGTTGATCCAGAAGATCATTGGACACACCGACCGACGACCCGGAGGTTTGACCAATATTGGCATTGATATTGGCGATCTGGTTAACCAGGTCGTTAATTTCAAATACCGAATCATCCACCCGACCGCTGATTTCTGTTTGCAGCGCATCCAGCCGATCGGAAAGGTCGTTAAAGCGATAGGCCAATGTTTCGGCTTCGGAAAGAAACAGTTGGCGTGCAGACACTGAAGCGGGCTCATTTGCGACGTCTTGCAAACTGTTGAAGAATTGCGACAGCGACGCACTTAGACCCAACTCGGAATCTGCCAAGGTATTGTCTAGTTCAGTGGCGAGTTGATACTGGGTTTCAAATTGACTGCTTGCGGTACTCGCACTGCGAATCTGTGCAACTGAAAATTCGTCGTACATACGGCGAATACCGGCAATATCCACACCGGAACCAATGGTGAGGGAACCGATGGGTTGAGGGGTTCTGGAGGCAAAATCCACCTGCTGCCGAGAATACCCTTCGGTATCGACATTGGCGATATTATGACTAGTCGTCGCAAGCGCGCGCTGGTGTGCTACCAGCGATGAAAGCGCATTGGACATCAAGTCTGCCATTCCCTACTTCCTCACTCTTCGTTAGCGGCAATATTTTGCCGTTCCATGTTTGCCGCATTGCCGGTCTGCAGACCGCTTTGCAACGCAATACCCTGTGGAGACAGGGTTTTGGCGCTTTCAAGCGACATTTTTTTGTCGCTAGAGAGCTGCTTAACTATAGTGTCAGCAAGTCCTATGCCACCTTTCTCAGAAAGGCTTAAAGCAAGCTGACTGTCGTGCATCTGCTGGTAGGATTCCAAGTTGGCGTTGTTGAAAAGACCGCCTTCCGGAACCGCATCTCTCATGCCCTTTAACATCATTTGCACAAACAAGGATTCGAACTGCTGAGCCACGGGACGCAGTACCTCTTCAGAGTTTTCTGCAGCATCTTTGCGAAGTTGCGGAAAAACACTAAAGTCGTGGTAGTTGCTGCCGATATCATTCATAAGGCTTGACCTAAATCACAACGAGTTCTGCACGGAGGGCGCCGGCTTGATCAAGAGCTTCAAGAATCGCAACCAGATCGCCAGGTGCAGCGCCAACTTTGTTGATGGCGGTAACAATTTCTTCGAGGGTCACGCCGGCATCAAGCAAAAACATACGCGAACCTGTTTCTCCCACTTCGATACCCGTTTGGGGAGCAACGACGGTATTACCGCCGCGGGAAAACGCGTTTGGCTGACTGACCGCCACGCGCTCGGAGATCGAAACAGTGAGAGAACCGTGGGTTACTGCGGCGGGCAGCACTCGAACATTGCCGCCGATAACAATCGTTCCAGTGCGGGAGTTGACCACAACCCGGGCACCGGCCTCAGCGGGCTGAACTTCAAGACTTTCCAGCATAGAAATAAACGTTACGCTGCGATCGGCATTGGTGGGACCAAGTACTTTTACCGTCGCGGCATCAACGGCGCTGGCTGTATCCAAGCCAAAGCTGTCATTAATGGATTCAGCAAGACGTCGCGCGGTCGTGAAATCAGGCTTTTTTAGGTTCAGCATGATTTCACCATTCGACGCCATAATGCTTGGCGCTGGGCGCTCTACGGTCGCTCCGTTGGGAATTCGCCCTGCCGAGGGAATGTTAACGGTAACCCTTGAGCCATCATTGCCGGACACGCCCAAGCCGCCAACCAACAACGAACCCTGGGCGAGTGCGTAGACCTGGCCATCAGCACCCATCAGCGGCGCCATCAACAGGGAGCCGCCGCGAAGGCTGGCTGCATTACCGATGGAAGATACGGTCACGTCAATGGTCTGCCCCGGCTTGGCAAAGGGCGGTAAACTGGCGTGAATGGTAACCGCAGCAACATTCTTCAACTGGGGGTTCACATTGTCCGGCACCCGCACACCGAAACCGGTCAACATATTACGAATGCTTTGAATAGTGAACGGCGCCTGACTGGTCTGATCACCCGTTCCACTGAGCCCCACAACCAAACCGTAACCCACCAATTGGTTTTCCCGCACACCGGCGACATTCACTAGGTCTTTTACCCGGTCGGCATAACTCGGAAATGCCACCACAAGTAACAATGCAGGCAGCAGAGAAATTTTGCTCAGGTTCTTCAGTACGGACATCAGTTTTCGGCTCATCGTATTTCTACCTTAAAACGGTGACAGCACAGATTGGAAAATTCGGCCTAACCAACCCATCGTATTTGCATCCGCCAACGCGCCTTTACCACTGTAGGTAATCCGCGCGTCGGCAACCTTATAGGACGGCACGGAGTTATCCGCCGCGATATCCTCCGGACGGATAATGCCTTTCAGACGAATAAACTCTTCACCTTGATTGATGGTGACCCATTTTTCACCGCGTACTTTTAACGCGCCATTGCGCAGTACCTCTGCCACCGTCACAGTTATGCTGCCACTGAGACTATTGCTTTGGCTGCTGCTACCCTGCCCGGTAAAATCCTGCTCGGAACTTACGCCAGTGTTGAGTACGGGTACACCGTTATTCGTTACGCCACGACCCAGCAAGGTCACAGTCGGTACGGAAATGCTGCTATCTTTGCCGGTTGCAGTGCTAGAGGACTTGCTGGCATCGGTTTTCTCCTCAAGCATCACCGTAATCACGTCACCGACCTGGCGCGCGCGGCGATCAAGAAACAGGCTCACACCGTAACCCGCTTGATACACTGAGCCCGGGTTGCCGTACTGCGGTGTGTATTCCGGCTCGGCAACAGATTCCCATTCCGCATTGTCACGCTGGGGCGCCTGAGCACAAGCAGCCAACAAGCCAATGCCCGCGATTGCGAAGAGTGTCCTGAGTGTTTTCAAAGTCATCACCGGCCTACTCCAAATTACATATTGTTGTTGAGGTACTGCATCATTTGATCGCTAGTGGAGATGGCCTTTGAATTCATTTCATAGGCCCGCTGGGTCTCGATCATATTGACCAGCTCCTCAACCACATTAACGTTTGATCCTTCCAGCGCGCCCTGGGAAATATTGCCCAGACCACTCAGGCCAGGTGTTCCGGTTTGCGGCGCGCCGCTGGAAGCAGATTCCATCAACAGATTCTCGCCCCGTGCCTGCAATCCCGCGGGGTTCACAAAGTCGGCCAACTGAATACTGCCCAATTGAATGGGAGCGGACTCTCCGGCCAAGGTCGCGCTAACAACACCATCGCGACCAATAGTGATACTGCTGGTCCCGGAAGGTACGGTGATACCCGGCTCAACAACGTATCCGCTATTGGTCACGATCTGCCCCTGGTCATCCAGCTGAAATGAACCGTCCCGGGTGTATGACATACTGCCGTCGGGCATTTGAATTTGAAAAAAGCCCCGACCTTCAATGGCAATATCGAGGTTGTTGCCGGTCTGGTTCAGCGAGCCTTGCTGGTAGACCTTCTCGGTCGCCACGACCCTGACACCGGTACCGATATTCATCCCGCTGGGTGCGCGGGTTTGTTGCGAGGTTTGTCCCCCCACCTGACGAATATTTTGGTAGAGCAAATCTTCGAAAGACGCCCGATCCCGCTTAAAACCCGTGGTGTTGGCGTTGGCCAGGTTGTTCGATACCACCTGCATACGTGTTTGCTGCGCATCGAGCCCTGTTTTCGCTACCCATAGTGAAGAATTCATCGTGTGTACTCCTATTCAAGGCTCATCAGGCGGCCTGCAGATTCCGCAATCGTATTTGCGGTATGCATGACCTTCACCTGCATTTCATACTGTCTGGCCAGGGAAATCATTTTCACCATGGCATCAACCGTGTTTACATTAGAGGTTTCGATATGCCCGGGACTTATTTGAACAGCGGCGTCAGGTTCTGCGGTTTTACCGTTGCGCAGGCGAAGCAAACCATCTTCCCCTTTCGCCAATTGCGCAGGCTCAGCGTTAACCAGACGAATCCGATCGACTGTTACCAATGACTCAGAACCCAGCCCCAAGGGAACGATTGAAACCGTGCCGTCCTCACCGATGCTGAGGCTTTCATGTTCGGGAATCGCAACCGGACCGCCCTCACCCATCACCGGCTGGCCGGCACCATTGAGCAACATGCCGTCGCTGGTAATGCGAAAATCACCGCGCCGGCTATACGCCTCTTTACCGTCTTTGTCCTGTACAGCGAAGAAACCGTCACCCTGAATTGCCACGTCGAGTTCGCGGCCAGTAGCGACGATATTTCCAGAGGTAAAATCACTGGATTGGCCAACGGAAACCGCGTTATAGCGAGTTGCCATTCCTGTGCCGGCAACCTGTTCCGCCATCAACGCCTGAAAATCTGCACGAAAACCTACGGTATTCGCGTTTGCCAGATTATTCGCGTTGATAGACTGGGCACGCTCGGTGTGTTTTGCACCGTTCATGCCGATATACAACAGTTTGCTCATCTCGCCTCCTCGTCCCTTATCTCAATACACCAGTTTCTGACTACCGAGAAATCAGCGCATATTGATAATGGATTGAGTAATTTCATCCGCGACGGAGATCATCTTGGTGTTGGCCTGAAAATTTCGCTGCGCGGTAATCATTTCTACCAGTTGCTCAGTCAGATCGACGTTCGAACCCTCGAGGGCGCCAGACTGCAACACGCCGAGATTAGAGGTGCCAGCCTCGCCAAAACGCGCGCTGCCCGAGCTGAAGGTTTCTCTCCAGGAAGCATCTCCCTGCTGCTGCAGCCCATTGGGATTGGTGAAATTCGCCATAGCAATCTTGCCCAGTTGGGTCGATTGTCCATTGCTAAAATAGGCCGAGATTTCACCGGTCGCCGCAACGTCAATGCCGGTCAGACTGCCGGTGGTGTAGCCGTCCTGCTGGAGATTATTCACGCTGAAGTCACTGCCGAATTGCGTGGTATCAGAGAGATCAAATGACAGGTCGAGCGCAGCAGCACCGGTACCGGGGTCATATGAGGGAAAGTCAATCACCCCATCCGCAGGCGTCTGCAGATTACCCAGGCTATCGAAGGTCAACGTATTTGCAGTACCGACGGCATTCCCGTCAACAAAGAGATGTTGCCCCCAGTTATTTGCCGTCGCATCTTTAACAAAATACATCGTCGCGGTATGGGTAGCACCCAACGAGTCAAAGATCGTCATCGAAGTTGCGTGGTTGTAACTGGAGGAAACGGTGGGGTCAAAGGTCGCAATAGTCGGCACATCCGCATCAGCGGGAAGGTTCACTGCAATATCGCCACTTGATGTTGCATTCGGCGCGCTTTCACTTACCTGTAATTGCAGATCACCGTAAGCACTGGTGTTGTAGCTACCATCTACCGAGGGTGCAAACACTTGCAGGCGCTCATTGCTGGCATTCACCACATAGCCTTCCCGATCAACACTGAAAGATCCCGCTCGGGTATAGCTGACACCGTTATCACTTTTAAGCGTAAAAAAGCCGTTGCCACTGAGTGCCAGATCAAGATTATTGTTGGTGATATCCACCGTGCCTTGGGAAAACAACTGGCTTATTCCAGCCAGCCGCACACCGCCACCGGCGGTGGTTGAAGACACATCATTGTTTGCCGTTGCAAACACATCGGCAAAGGACGCACGGGAGCTCTTGAACCCTGTGGTATTCACGTTGGCGATATTATTGGCGGTAACGTCCAATTGCGAAGACGCCGCATTCAACCCACTTAGTGCAACTCGAAAACTCATACTGATACTCCTGATAACGACTTACAGACAGGCTGCGCGCAAAGCGACTCAGCTAATCTCGGAAATTTGTGAAAGACTGACACTGCCCAGGCCCTCTAACTGCACCATAGGGCTGCCGCCACTGGTGGAAACACTGATGCTTTTCACCGGGCTGCGCACCTGCGTTTCAAGCGCTTCGACGGTGGAACCATTCAGATAACTCGCTCGAATCGAATAATTGCCCGGTGGCAAAACATCACCGTCCAGGTCGGTGCCATCCCAACTGAACTCCGTGACACCGGCCGCCTGTGGTCCCATGGCCAGCTTGGCGATAACCTCTCCATTGGACGCC
>JBFEVY010000050.1:0-14677 GCA_041546665.1 Spongiibacteraceae bacterium
ATTTTATGCCTTGGTGCTCGGCTTGGGAGGGGTGTTAATTTACGTGTTCTGGTATTCCTACCTGGATCGCAACGACAGCGCTCTCCTGCAGGCGGGGAAACGCCTGCCGCCGTTTGCTTTTCAGGATCTGCAAGGGGAAGAGCGCTCGTCAACGGAATTTCTCGGGCAGCGAGTGTTGTATGTGTTTTTTCGTGGCGACTGGTGCCCCCTGTGCCGGGGGCAATTGAAGGAACTGGCGGATTATTGCGACGAATTTATTCGGCGGGGCGTCAAGGTGGTACTGATCAGCCCCCAGCCGAGGTCCAATATGCTGCGCGTTGCCGAGCATCTGGACCCGCGAATGCACCTCTTTTACGATGCGGGAAACCGTGCAGCGGAAACGCTGGGCATTGCCCATCACGGCGGTGTCCCCTTCGGTTTATGGCATTACGGGCGCGACACCGTATGGCCGACATCGCTGCTGGTGGATGCCGGCGGGGTTTTGCAATTGGCCGATTTGCCGATTAACTTCCGTTTTCGAGCGCGACCCGCGCAGATTTTCGATGCGCTGGACCGCTTAGAGGTGATTTGATGTTGAGAGCCCAAAGTATGAAAGAAGAAATCAGAAAGGCCGCAACGGCGGTAGTGGTGCGGGACACTGATCAAGGTCTGGAGGTTCTGCTGCTGCGTCGCCATCAGCAATTGAAGGTGGGGGGCGGTCACTGGGTGTTTCCCGGCGGCACAATTGACGCCGAGGATTTCTCAGCGGCGACCGATGATGAGCACGCCGCGCGCCTGGCAGCGACCCGCGAAACCTGCGAAGAGGCCAATATCACCTTGGATGCTGAACAGTTGCTCCCCTTATCCCATTGGACAACGCCGCCGGAAATGGGGCGCCGGTTTGCGACCTGGTTTTTTCTTACCTCGGTGGGAGAGGTTGGCGTTGAGGTTGATGGTGAGGAAATGGACGACTACCAATGGGCCTCGCCGCACGCGTTCATTCTTGCTCACCGCGAACAAAAACTGGCGCTGTTACCGCCTACGCTGGTGACCCTCAGCGAACTGGTGCATAGCGATTCAGTAGAAGAGGCCCGTCATTTCTTCCTTAATCGGGAAGTCCCCTATTTTGAACCCAAAGTGAAAAAACACCTTGGCGCAGTCTGTATGCTTTACAGCGGTGATGCGGGCTACGCTGCGGGTGATCCCAGCATACTTGGTGCGCGCAATCGCTGCTATCTGGAAGAGGGTGTGTGGCGCTACGAGTATCTCGCCGGTTAGCGCACTCGAATCTCCGTCGATAAAAAAATCAATCTCCTGCGAGGGTTTTTGACGCCGTTGTGTGTTTAAACAGTAACGGCCGTTGAAACTTCCTTATTTTCGGAGCATTGATATGAATCTCAGCAAAATTGCCTTATTTAGCATTGCCGGTACCTTGATTGTGGGCACCATGGCGGTAAACGCCGGCGACGACCGGCCCTTTCGCAAGCCAGACCTGAATGGGGACGGCAAAATCACCACCGACGAGGTCGTTCAGCAAAGTACCGAGCGTTTTATGGTGATGGACCTGAATAGCGATGGCTACGTGACCCGTGATGAAATTGACGAGTTCCGCGCCCAGATGCGGGAAAAAATGACGGGTTCGCGCAAAGATCGCTTTAGCCTTGCCGATACCAATGGTGACGGTAAAGTGTCCAAGGCGGAAATTTCCGCCGCATCGCTGGAAAAAGTGAAGAGCCTCGACGAGGACGGCGACGGCGAAATCAGTCGCAGCGAGTTTCGTAAGAAAATGCGAGACGTTCACGGTGACAAAAAGGGGTTTATGCGTGGTGATGACTGGGGGCGTGGCGAGTAATCTCGCGCGGCTCCGAGGGGGCGCTTTGGCAAGGTTCGGGTCTCGCGTCCCCCACTTCTTTGGCCTCACCTTGATGACTCGCTTGCGGTCGGTCAGAGAGCAGGTATTGCGACGGTGGCACACCGCGACGGGAATGATGGATTGAATGCAGATCAATGATGAGGACTTGATGTGCCAGCTAGCAAAGGGCGAGGCTTCCGCCCTGGATACGCTGATCCAGCGATACGGTAACAAGGTGCTGAACACACTTTACCGTATCGTGCTGTCGCGCGCGGATGCCGAGGATCTGTGCCAGGAGGTCTTTGAAAAACTGTGGTTGCAGGCGCCCTCGTGGCGACCTGAGGCCAAACTGAGTACCTGGCTGTATCGGGTCGCCAGTAATCTGGCGATCAACCACCGCCAGCGTTATCAGCAGCGTCATGTGGTCGACACGGAATTGGTGGATCAGTTGAGCGAGGCCGACGAGCGCGAGGTGGAGTCGACACGCGCTGAACGCCTGGACCTTAACGCGGCTCTGGCGGACCTTCCCGAGAACCAGCGTGCGGCAATGTATTTTCGGTATTACCACGGCCTTTCCACCAAGGAGATCGCCGATGTTCTTGGGCTTTCCACTAAAGCGGCGGAGTCCCTGTTGGGGCGCGGCAGACAGCTATTAAAGCAGCGTTTGGGAAATGCGGAGAAAGCAAAATGACTCAACAATCTGGATTTTCTACCTTGCTAGCGCGCTACGGTACCCGGCGCGAGGATTGGCCCCGGCGTTATCGGCTGGTGCTGCCGCTGTTGCTGTCGATCCCGGCCAATCGCGACAGCTGGTCGGCGTTGGCAGCAGAGGAAAAGGCGCTGGAAAACCTGTTTCAGTGCGAGTCGGGCGGGCTGGAGATGAGTTCAGCGCTGATGCAGCGGTTAGCGGTCATCAGCGAGCGGCCACAGCAGAACGTCCTTAGGGAGCCTGCAAACGACGAACTGGCTCTGCGCCGGTTGTTGCCAATCGGTGTCAGCACCGCGATGGCGTCGCTGGTGCTGGGTGTGGCGGTGGGCTTTTCTGACGTGTCGGCCCCCTTGTTTGGTGACGACGCGCAATATGTGGATCTTGGCAGTGTTGAAGCCAGCGCATGGTTACAGAGTGAAGAGCTATGAGTAAGAAATATTGGTTTGCCGGTGTTTTGGTGTTGTCACTGGCACTTAACGGTGTATTGGCGGGATTGATTCTTGGGCACCGCTTTGCCGGACGGGATTATATGGATGTATCGCGGTTTAGTCGGGAAATCCTGCGGCAAGACCCGGGGCAATTTGCTGAGCCATTGCGGGAGGCAATGCAGCAGCGACGCAAGGCGTTTCGCGCCGCCTATAGGGAGTTGCGTGCTGCCCGGCGGGACATGTTTGAATTGCTGAACACAGAAGAGCTCGACCGCGAGGCTTTGCTCGCGGGCTTTGAACGCATTCGCAAGGCAGAGTGTGGTTTAAAAGAAGTGAGTCACGGCGTACTCGCAGAAGTGCTACCTATGATGCCGGTGGAACAGCGCAGGCATTTTGCGCTGCCGCGACCCGGCGACAAGTATCACCGCTCCAAACCGGGCGACGCGCCTATGGCGCCTCGACCTGATGCCGTACCTGAATCAGCTGAGCGCCAATAGTTACAGGCGAATAAGTGTTATCAGTTATTAGTAGAGCGTGTATTCCGGGTGGGACTGACTGCTCAATTCGCCGTTGTACCAGCGTGATCGCCACGCCTTAAATACCCTGTCAGGGTACCAGTCTTTGCCAACACTGCCGTTGTAGCGGGCCAGGGCGCGACGCAGGTTGCCTTTTTCCCGCTGGAGATAGAATTGCAGGATATGGCAGCCGTAGCGGAGGTTGGTTTCGGGGCGGGTGAGGTTGTCGTCTGGTCGACCGATTTCTGCTTTCCAGAAAGGCATGATCTGCATCAGGCCCTGCGCACCCACCCGCGAAATGGCATAGCGGTCAAAGGCGCTTTCGACCTGAATCAGCGCCAGCACCAGCTCGGGATCAAGCTGCGCGGCGCGGGCCTCGCGGTGAACCACCCTGAGAAAGTTCAGGCGCTCCTCCGGGTCTTTCATATAGCGTTCGAGTCGCCCCGACATATCCACTAACCAGACTTCAGCGTCGAAGCGATCCTCAAAGCTACTGGCGCGATTGACCGCGTCGGTCAAAAAGGCGCGCAGTGCTTCGTGTTCCTCTTGTTGCTTTTCCTGTATCGCGAGCGGCGTGGCAGCTTGTTCAGATGCCTCTGTGCCCAGTGCGCCAGACGGCGCCCAGGCCAGGCTGCCAAGCACTAGCAGGCCAGCGAGAGAGCGGCGGAGCGGTGCTGCGCGAAATACCATGCCGGGTGCCGCTTACATCACTTCACAATCCGCTGGCAGACAGTGTCGATAATCGCGTCAACAGCGATATCTTCGTTGTCCTCTGCCCGGCGGTGCTTGTATTCCAGCATGCCCTGATCCAGACCGCGGTCGCCAATAACAATCCGGTGCGGGATGCCCATCAATTCCATATCGGCAAATTTCACTCCGGGGCGCTCATTGCGGTCGTCCAGTAGCACATCGTAGCCGCGTTCAGAAAACGCCTGATACAGGGCCTCGGCCTGTTCGCGAACGCGATCTGACTTCTGCATGTTCAGCGGCACAATGGCAATCTGGAAGGGCGCGATGCTGTCGGGCCAGATAATGCCCTTGTCATCGTGGTTTTGCTCTATCGCCGAGGCAACCACCCGGGTTACACCAATACCGTAGCAGCCCATGGTCATGATTTGCTCTTTGCCGTTCTCGTTGAGCACGGAGGCGTTCATCGCTTCGGAGTACTTGGTGCCGAGCTGGAAGATATGTCCCACTTCAATGCCGCGACGGATCATCAAGCTGCCCTGGCCGTCGGGGCTGGGGTCGCCTTCGCGAACATTGCGGATATCGGCAACGTCGCCCAGAGCGAGGTCGCGTTCCCAGTTCACGCCCTGCAGGTGGTAACCGTCTTCATTGGCGCCGCAGATAAAGTCTGCACAGTGTGCCGCGCTGCGGTCGACAATGACCTGAATTTCCAGGCCGACAGGGCCGATGGAGCCGGTGCCGCAGCCCAGGGCCGCTTTAATGTCTTCCTCGCTGGCAAAGGTCAGTGGCGCGGCAACGCCGGCGACTTTCTCGGCCTTGATCTCGTTGAGCTCGTGGTCGCCGCGCAGTACCAGGGCGACCAGCGGCGCTTTGTCGTCTTCGCCTTCGGTTTCGCCGTAGACCAGCAGGGTTTTCAGCGTTTGTTCCGCGCCGCATTTAAAAAAGCCGCAAACCTCCTCGATGCTGTGCACATCGGGGGTGGCCACTTTGCTCAGTTCTGCTCCGGGGGCGGCGCGCTCTCCGGCGGGGGCGAGTGCCTCGGCCATTTCCACATTCGCGGCGTAGTTGGAGGTGTCAGAAAACGCGATATCGTCTTCACCGGAGTTGGCCAGCACGTGGAATTCGTGGGAGGCACTGCCGCCGATCGAGCCGGTATCGGCAATCACTGGTCTGAAGTCCAGGCCCAGACGGGTGAAAATCTGGGTATAAGTGGCATGCATCACATCGTAGGTTTCCTGCAGCGACTCCTGGCTATTATGGAAGGAGTAGGCGTCCTTCATAATAAATTCGCGGGAGCGCATCACGCCAAAGCGGGGGCGAATTTCGTCGCGAAACTTGGTTTGAACCTGATAGAAATTCGCTGGCAGCTGCTTGTAGCTTTTAATCTCGTTGCGAATCAGGTCGGTGATGACTTCCTCGTGGGTGGGGCCGAGGCAAAAAGGTCGCTCATGACGATCGCTGATCCGCAGCAATTCCGGTCCGTACTGTGCCCAGCGGCCGGACTCTTCCCACAGCTCGGCGGGCTGTACCACCGGCATCATCACTTCCTGGGCGCCGCTGCGGTCCATTTCCTCGCGGACGATGTTTTCCACCTTGCGCAATACGCGCAGGCCCAGGGGCAGCCAGGTGTAGAGGCCGGTTGCGAGTTTGCGTATCATCCCGGCGCGCAGCATCAACTGATGGCTGATGACCTCGGCGTCGGCGGGGGTTTCTTTCAAAGTGGCAATAAGATATTGGCTGGCGCGCATGAAGTTGTATGATCCCTTATTCGTTAAGGCAGGCATTTTACGACTGATCCGCCATTCGGTACAGGTCGTGCCCTAGCAGAAAGCGCCGAAACCCAATATCGGGAGAAAATTATGTTTGAACTCCACCCTAATCTGCAGCGGGACTGTATTCACGTCGGCGACCTGCCGCTGTGTCGAGTGCTGCTGATGAATGACACTCACTACCCCTGGCTTATCCTGGTGCCGCGGCGAGACCACCTGCGCGAACTGCATGAACTCAATGCAGAAGAGCAGCTGCAGTTTCTTGCTGAATCCAATACCACTGCCGAGCTGCTGCAATCTCAGTTTGGGGCTGAAAAGCTCAATATCGCTGCGCTGGGCAATATGGTGCCGCAGCTGCATATTCACCATATTGCGCGCTTTTCTAAAGATGCCGCGTGGCCGGGCCCGGTGTGGGGCGTTCACCCGGCGACCCCTTATGATGATGCCGGTGCGGAGCGCCTGCTGGGCATACTTCGTGACTACTATCACGGCAGTGCGTTGGATTTTGAGCCGGCGCACTCGGCGTAGCGCAGGGCGATGGCGCAATACGACCTGATTATTGTAGGCGCGGGCATTGTTGCCGCCGCGTCGGCGTGGCAGATAAAAAAGGATTGGCCGGACTGCCGGATGCTGATCCTTGAAAAAGAAGCGGCACCGGCTCGGCATCAAACCGGACATAACAGTGGCGTAATCCATGCGGGCGTGTATTACGCTCCGGGTAGCCTGAAGGCGAAAATGTGCCGGCAAGGCTTAAGCGATACTTTGGCGTTTTGTGCTGAGCGGGGTATTGCCACCCAGCAATGCGGAAAATTGATTGTCGCGACAGATAGCGCTGAGCTGGATGGTCTGAAGCAGTTGCGGGAAAGGGCGCTGGCCAATGGTTTGGCGCCGGTGTTCCTGACAGCGGATGCCCTGCGCGAGCAGGAACCGGCTTTGCAGGGTGAGGCCGCGTTGCTGATTAGTGATTCCGCCATTGTCGATTATCGCCAGGTGTGCCAAGCCCTGCTCGACGATGTGGTCGGCGCTGGCGCCGAACTGCGTTTGGCGGAAGAGGTTGTGGCGCTGTCAGAGGCTGCTGAAGTGACAGTCACAACTGCGCAGGCAGAATACCGCAGCCGCTATCTACTCAATTGTGCAGGCCTGATGGCCGACCGGCTTATTCGTATGATGGGCTTGCCCTGCGATTTCAGGATCATGCCTTTTCGAGGGGAGTTTTATCGTTTGGTCCCGGAAAAAGCGGTTGCGATTCGCAAGCTGGTCTATCCGGTACCGGACGCGTCGCTGCCCTTTCTTGGTGTGCACCTTACCCCACAAATAGGGGGTGGTGTGCTGGCCGGGCCGAACGCAGTACTGGCATTACAGCGCGAAGGTTATTCCTGGGCCGATATTAATATTCGCGATCTGGCGGAAATGGCGGCGTTTCCCGGCGCATGGAAGTTACTGGCTCGCTACTGGCGGGCCGGTGCGAGCGAACTGTTCAACTCGCTGAACAAACAGCGTTATCTAAAATTATTACAGCGTTATTGTCCTGGTTTGGAAGAGTCAGATTTGTTACCGGCGCGTTCGGGAGTTCGGGCGCAAGCAGTGAGTGCTGAGGGCGAATTGTTACAGGATTTTAGGTTTGTGCGTGGAAAACGAAGCCTGCATATTGGCAACGCGCCGTCACCTGCGGCAACCTCGGCATTGCCGATTGGTCGCCATGTCGCAAAGGAATTTCAGCAGTTGCGCGAGCATTTTTCGTGATAGTTGCCGAAAAATGCAGTTTTAGCCTGTATTTTAAGCATATTTAGTGGCTTTACTCTTGTATAGCAGGTTCTGATCGACTATATCTATGCGCAGGCACAGTTGTTGGGGCTTATGCATAGGTGCTGAGCGCTCCGTGCCATTACGGTTTTTCTTGAAAACGTTGACTAACAAATGAGGCAGGAATATTCCTATGGCAATTCGAAAGGCGAAAGCTGCACCGAAAAAGAAAGCGGCTCCAAAGGCTAAAGCTAAGGCAGCGCCTAAAGCGAAAGCGGCACCTAAGGCAAAAGCCAAAGCAGCACCTAAGGCAAAAGCTGCGGTTAAAGCACCTGTGCGTAAAACTACAGCGCTCACTGAGAAAATGACCAAGACTCAAATTCTCAATGAGATCGCGACCAACACTGAACTGAGCCGCAAGCAGGTTTCTGATGTGTTCGCTGAGCTGGAAATGCTGATTGAACGCAGCATCAAGAAGCGCGCAGTGGGTGAGTTCACCGTGCCCGGTCTGATGAAAATCACTACGGTTAAAAAGCCAGCGGTCAAAGCGCGCAAGGGTATCAACCCCTTCACCGGCGAAGAGACCATGTTCAAAGCCAAGCCTGCCAGCGTTGCGGTTAAAGTCCGTCCGCTGAAAAAGCTGAAGGATTTTGCAAGCTGATCTCCAGTTTGTGACGAAAGGGCGCCTCTGGCGCCCTTTTTTTGTGCCCCGTCGCTGATTCGGGTGGTAGGTTGCTGTTGAGCCCGCAGGGCGAAGCGCAACATAGCCAAGCACTGCGCCCAACGTTGCGCTTCGCTTTGCTCAACAGCAACCTACAACAGCCACCTTCTGTCCATTAACATTTACCATGAACCTTTTTTGTGCTTGAAATTCTCTCCCTCGATGTAGAGGCCTGGCTCTGCGCGCCTTCAAAACAGCGCCTGTTCACCCCCAATAACGGCTATCGGCCCCGTTCGGGGTGCCCAAATGGGCTTAACCGGCCCTAACCATTTAATGCTGCCCCCGCTTTGCGTTATAATCCCGCTCCTTTTTGTCACCGGCTGCCTCCGCGGGTGGCGCGAAAGGTGGCAGGGTTCCCGCAAAACCGGGAATTGGCTGCCAGAATGATGATGAGTGTCAGTTTCGAGAATTCCGATGCCAATTTACGAATATGAGTGCAAAGACTGCGGTCACCGGCTGGAAGCGTTGCAAAAAATGAGTGACGCGGCACTGGTGGATTGTCCGGCCTGCCATAAGCCCGCACTGCAGAAGCTGATTTCTGCAGCGGCCTTTCGCTTGAAAGGCGGCGGCTGGTATGAAACCGATTTTAAGTCCGGCGGCAAGAAGAAGAATCTTGCCGGCGATAGCGCCGGAGGCAGCTCCGGTAGCGATGGCGGCTCGGCGTCTTCCGGCAGCTCTAGTCAGGCATCCAGCGGCTCAGCAGCGTCATCTGATAGCTGAAATCACCTTAACCATTACCAGATTAGTTGGGAAAAATTCAATGCGCAGTCATTATTGCGGCCAGCTCGGCAGCGAACATATCGATCAGGAAGTCACGGTTTGTGGCTGGGTAGACCGTCGACGTGACCACGGTGGGGTGATCTTCCTTGATATGCGTGATCGGGAAGGCATCGTACAGGTTGTCTTTGATCCGGATACCGAAGAGCACTTCAAAACCGCAGACCGGGTTCGCAGCGAGTACGTTCTGCGCATTAAGGGCCGCGTGAGAGCGCGGGACGAAGCCACCGTTAACCCGAACATGAAAACCGGCGCCATCGAGGTCCTGGGCAAAGAGCTGGAGATTCTCAACGAATCCGAAACGCCGCCGTTCCAGTTGGACTCCCACGTGGAAGTGGGTGAGGACGTGCGCCTGCACTACCGCTACCTCGACCTGCGCCGTCCGCAAATTGCCGACAAACTGCGCTTGCGCGCGCGGATTACCTCGGTCATTCGTCGCTACCTCGACGAGCAGGGTTTCCTCGATATTGAAACCCCTATCCTGACCCGTGCGACCCCCGAAGGTGCGCGCGACTACCTGGTACCCAGCCGTACCCACGCCGGCAAATTCTTTGCACTGCCCCAGTCGCCGCAGCTGTTCAAGCAGTTGTTGATGGTGTCCGGTTTCGACCGTTACTACCAGATTGCCAAGTGTTTCCGGGACGAAGACCTGCGCGCTGACCGTCAGCCTGAATTCACCCAGATCGATATTGAAACCTCATTTATGGATGACAAGGCCGTGATGGCAGTCACTGAGGGAATGATCAGTGATCTGTTCAAAGAGGTTCTCAGCGTTGACCTGGGTAGCTTCCCGCAAATGAGCTACGCCGAGGCGATGCAGAAATACGGCAGCGACAAGCCAGACCTGCGTATCCCGCTGGAGCTTTGCGATGTCGGCGACCTGATGGCCGAAGTGGAATTCAAAGTGTTCTCTGGCCCGGCAAACAACCCCAAGGGCCGGGTTGCTGCGCTGAAAGTACCCGGCGGCAACGACAAGCTGACCCGTAAGCAGATTG
Organism: Spongiibacteraceae bacterium; assembly: GCA_041546665.1. Classification (GTDB taxonomy): domain Bacteria; phylum Pseudomonadota; class Gammaproteobacteria; order Pseudomonadales; family Spongiibacteraceae; genus Spongiibacter. The sequence goes on from JBFEVY010000050.1 coordinate 10,176, forward strand.
ACGACTACACCAAGTTTGTCGGCATCTACGGCGCCAAGGGCCTGGCTTACATCAAGGTTAACGACAAGGCCGATCTGGAAAACGGCCTGCAGTCACCTATCGTGAAATTCCTGCCTGAGCCGGTGCGCGCCAGCATTCTGGAGCGCGTTGGTGCCGAAAACGGCGACTTGATCTTCTTTGGCGCGGACACTGCCAAGGTCGTTAACGAAGCGCTGGGCGCCCTGCGTTGCAAACTCGGTGAAGATCTCGATCTGTACACCTGCCAATGGGCGCCGCTGTGGGTGGTTGACTTCCCGATGTTCGAGGAAGACGGCGAGGGCAACTGGACCTCACTGCACCACCCCTTCACCAAGCCTGCTTGCACGCCTGCGGAACTGGCTTCGGCGCCGGGCGAGGCCCTGTCCATTGCCTACGATATGGTATTGAACGGCACCGAGCTGGGTGGCGGATCGGTACGTATTCACCGCCCGGATATGCAGCAAGCGGTATTTGAAGTACTGGGCATTGGCGACGAAGAAGCGCGCGAGAAATTCGGCTTCCTGCTCGACGCACTGAAATACGGTGCGCCGCCGCACGCGGGGCTGGCTTTCGGTCTGGATCGCCTGGTGATGCTGATGAGCGATGCACGCTCCATCCGTGAAGTTATCGCTTTCCCGAAAACCCAGACCGCGGCCTGTGTGATGACCGATGCGCCGGGAATTGTTGAGAGTCGTCAGCTCAACGAGCTGAATATTCGCCTGCGCAAAACCGAAGAACAGAAAGAAGCAGGTAAATAGAGAGGGCAGTGTGAGGGCGGCCAGAGAGGTGCCGCCCGAGCCAGGGGAGTAAGAAGGACAATGGCCGGTCATAGCAAGTGGGCAAACATCAAACATCGCAAGGCAGCGCAAGATGCCAAGCGAGGCAAAGTTTTTACCAAGCTGATTCGTGAGCTCGTTGTAGCCGCGAAATCCGGCGGCCCCATCCCCGAAGATAATCCCCGTTTGCGCGCTGCGGTCGACAAGGCTCTGGGTGCAAATATGAAGCGCGACACCATCGACAAAGCCATCGCCCGTGGCGCCGGCAATGCCGATGGTGACAACTACGACGAAGTCACCTACGAAGGCTACGGCTCTGGCGGGGTGGCGGTGTTGGTTGAATGTATGACTGACAATCGCAATCGCACTGTGGCCGATGTGCGCCACGCCTTCAGCAAGCGCGGTGGCAACCTCGGTACCGATGGCTCGGTGGCCTATCTGTTTACCCGCACCGGTCAGCTCAGCTATGCCCCCGGCGTGGATGAAGAACAGATCATGGAGGCGGCGCTGGAGGCGGGTGCCGAGGATGTGGTTACCAATGACGACGGCTCCGTTGATGTGCTCACCCCCTGGGAAGATTTTCTCGCGGTGAAAGATGCCTTGATCGCAGCGGGTCTGGAGCCGGAGTCCGCCGAAGTGGTGATGCTCCCTTCAACCAGTGTTGAGCTGGACAAATCCGGCGCCGAAACCATACTCGGGCTGGTGGATATGCTAGAAGACCTCGACGATGTCCAAAATGTCTACACCAATGCCGATATCCCCGACGAGGTGATGGAGTCCCTGGGCTGATACGCCCGCACAACGGCGTGATGCCAACCACAATGGCGCTATGGCGCGCGGTGCGGCGGTGTCTTTTCCTGGCGGAATACGTGCATAATAGGCCCACTGAAACACGTGGGTAGCAAATGATCATTCTGGGCATAGACCCCGGTTCACAAAAGACCGGATTTGGATTGATTTCAGTGAATGGCGCTCGCCATCGCTATCTCAGCAGCGGTGTTATCCGTTTGCCCAAGGGGCCGCTGCCGGAACGTCTGGCCGTTATCTACAGTAGTCTCAACACCATTATAGATGAATACCGCCCCGACCTCGCCGCCGTGGAAGAGGTGTTTATGGCCAAAAGTGCCGGTTCCGCGCTGAAACTGGGTCAGGCCCGGGGTGCGGCGGTGGTGGCCTGTGTAGGACGGGACATTCCTGTGGCGGAATACACCGCCAGGCAAATCAAGAAGGCGGTCGTGGGGACCGGGGCGGCGAATAAAGAGCAGATACAGCACATGGTGAAAACCCTGTTGAATTTGCCTGCGGCACCCCAGGAGGATGCCGCGGATGCGCTGGCGGCGGCAATCTGCCATGCCAATGCGCATCAAGGCCTGTCCAGTATGGTTACCGTTGAGTCGCTCTCGGTGAACCGCCTGCGGCGCGGTCGTTTGCGGTAAAAGAACGAAAAAATATTGCTGGGGAGAGCGTAATGATCGGTCGTTTGCGCGGGGTGCTACTGGAAAAGCACGCGCCGGAAATCGTAGTTGATATCAATGGGCTGGGGTATGAGGTGCTGGTGCCCATGACAACCTTTTACACCCTGCCGGCCTTGGGTGAAATCTGCAATCTTTACACGCAATTTATAGTTCGCGAAGATGCGCAGCAGCTATACGGCTTTGCCGATACCCAGTCCCGGCAACTGTTTCGCGACCTGATCAAGGTCAATGGCGTGGGGCCAAAGCTGGCCCTGACGATTATGTCGGGTGTCGACAGCGACGAGTTCGTACGCTGCGTGCAGGACGGTGACAGCGCCGCCCTGGTGAAGCTGCCGGGAGTGGGCAAGAAAACGGCGGATCGCCTGATTGTGGAAATGCGCGACCGCCTCAAATCCTGGGCGCCGGCAGCAGCGCCGCTGCCGGGTAAAGTGGCCGCACTGGTGCGGGATCAGATTGCCGAAGCGGAAGCTGCACTGGTGGCACTGGGGTATCGTCCCCAGGAAGCCAGCAAGGCCATCAGCGCGCTGGGCGATACCGACGCCAGCAGCGAAGAGCTGATTCGGGCTGCACTGCGCAATATGGTGAAATAAAGCGAATGCCGGGCTTTAATAAATCTGGTGGAAACCAAGCCATCTGGCGGGAACGGGTGAAATGATAGAAGTAGACAGACTGGTAGCGCCGGAACCGCTGGACGGAAACAGTGAAGAGCGTTTCGACCGCGCAATTCGTCCCAAATCGCTGGCCGACTATATTGGCCAGAAAGCGGTTCGGGAGCAGATGGATATCTTTGTTCGCGCCGCCCGCGGGCGGGACGAACCCCTGGACCACACCCTGATCTTTGGTCCGCCGGGGCTGGGCAAAACCACTCTGGCCAATATTCTCGCCAACGAAATGGGCGTGGCGCTGCGCACCACCTCAGGCCCGGTACTGGAAAAAGCCGGTGACCTCGCGGCGCTGATGACCAATCTCGAGGCGGGGGACGTGCTGTTTATCGATGAGATTCACCGGCTCAGCCCGCATATAGAAGAGATCCTCTATCCGGCGATGGAAGACTACCAGCTGGATATTATGATCGGCGAAGGTCCTGCCGCGCGTTCCATCAAACTGGATCTGCCGCCCTTTACCCTGGTGGGGGCGACCACCCGGGCAGGGCTGCTGACTTCGCCACTGCGTGACCGCTTTGGCATTGTGCAGCGTCTGGAGTTTTATGATGTTGCCGATCTCGCTACTATCGTCGCGCGGTCTGCCGGCATTATGGATATGAGCCTTGATGAAGGTGGCGCGCGGGAAATCGCATTGCGCTCCCGGGGTACGCCGCGTATTGCCAACCGGCTGCTGCGCCGGGTGCGGGATTACGCCGAGGTCAAGGCCGACGGCAAGGTCACCGCAGAGGTGGCTGATCAGGCGCTGAATATGCTGAATGTCGACAGCAGCGGTTTTGATCACCTCGACCGCCGCCTGCTATTGGCAATGATCGAAAAATTTGATGGCGGCCCGGTGGGCATCGACAGTCTGGCTGCGGCAATCAGTGAAGAGCGCGGCACCATTGAAGATGTGCTGGAACCCTACCTGATTCAACAGGGCTTTATCATGCGTACGCCGCGGGGGCGCATGGTCACTGCGAATGCCTATCGTCATTTCGGCCTGAGCATGCCGCGCCGTGACAATGGCGGGCCGCAGCAGGACGATTTGCTCGACGAGCTTGAATGAAAGGCAAATATTACCGGGGCGTTGCAAGACATGGAATTTAGGCTGCCACTGCGTGTCTACATCGAAGACACCGATGCGGGAGGCATCGTTTACTACGTCAATTATATGAAATATATGGAGCGCGCCAGAACGGAGTATCTGCGCAGCCTTGGTTATGGCAAGGCCGCAATGCTCGGAGAAAACATGTTTGTCGTCAGCGACGCACAGGTGAAATACCGCAGTCCTGCCCGGCTCGATGACGAAATCGAGGCCACAGCAGAGCTGCAGCAGCTGGGGCGGGCGGGCATACAATTTGCTCAAAAAATATGGCGAGGCACGGAATTACTTTGTGAGGGACATATCAAAGTCGCCTGCGTAGACCGCAGCAGTATGCGCCCGCAACGAATTCCAGCCGAAGTGCACGGTGTACTTCAGGCGGCAATGGCCGCTCAACAGGCATAAATCCCGGCATCCAACTTCACCTGGGCGACATGCTCAGGTTGAAATTTGAGGGCTTGCCGGGCACAAACAATGTGAAAATGAC
>JBFEVY010000125.1:0-9497 GCA_041546665.1 Spongiibacteraceae bacterium
CAACCCCGCTGGAGATCGCAGCTAAGGCTGCGGTTTTCTGGGCTTGGTTTTTCTGAAAAGGTTAAGGCAGCAGTGAGTCCCGCTTTATGTCCTTGAATACACGCATTACTGACCTGTTGGGCTGTCGTTATCCCATTATCCAAACGGCTATGGGCTGGGTTGCCGACCCGACTCTGGTGGCGGCAACGGGTAACGCCGGTGGCTTTGGCTTTTTGGCCGGGGCGACGATTCCGCCCGAGCAGATGGAAGCGGACATCCTCAAGGTCAAATCCCTGACCGACGCCAATTTCGGCGTGAACTTTCATATGTATCAGCCTAATGCGGCGGAGATCGTCGAGCTGGTGATCAAGCACGGCGTCAAGGCGGTGAGTTATTCGCGCTCTCCCGGCAAGGAGATGATCTCGCGCCTGAAGGACAACGGCGTGGTGTGTATGCCCACCATCGGTCTGCCCAAACATGCTACCAAGGCGGTGGAAATGGGCGCCGATGCGGTAACGGTGCAGGGCGGTGAGGGCGGCGGCCACACCGGCGCGGTGCCGACTACGCTGCTGCTGCCTCAGGTTGTCGATGCGGTCGGGGACAAGGTGCCCGTGCTGGGCGCAGGTGGTTTTAAAGACGGTCGCGGTCTGGTGGCAGCAATGGCCTTTGGCGCTGATGGCATTGCCATGGGGACGCGCTTCCTGCTGACCAAGGAAAGCCCCGTGCCGGAGCAGACCAAGCAGCGTTACCTGGCCTGTAAAAATCCCGGCGATATTGTCCGCTCCGAAGCCCTGGACGGCTTGCCGCAGCGGATGATTTTGAACCGTTTTCTTGCTGAGCTGGAACATGCCGGCGCACTGAAAAAACTGCTGATAGCGTTGCGCAACGGTCTGGCCTTTCGCAAGCACACCGGCGCCAGCCTGCTGGGTCTGCTGCGCTCCGCTCTGGCAATGACCAAAGAAGGCGAACTCACCGCCTCACAGGCGATTATGTCGGCCAATGCGCCGATGATTATCCAAAAGGCGATGGTTGACGGCCTGCCCGACGACGGGGTTTTGCCCTCGGGTCAGGTCGCCGGTGTCATCGACGAATTACTGAGTTGCGAAGCATTGATTTCAGCGATTGTGAGCGAGGCTGAGGCTCGTCTTGCGGCGCTGGCAATAATTAAAAATGAGGGATAACACCATGAGCAAGCCCTTTACCACGAGTATTTCCGAGTCCGGCATTGCCGAAGTGATTTTCAATCAACCGCCGGTGAATGCCTTTAATAGCGATGGCTGGTTGGCCATTGCTGCTGAGCTGAATGCGCTTAGCGATGATGATCGAGTAAAGGTCATTATCATTGCCGCTGAGGGGCGGGGGTTTTGTGCGGGGGTGGATATCAAGGAATTGGCCGCCGACCCGTCGAAAATTACCAAGGTCAACAAAGGTAATTACGACACCTTTAAAGCGGTGCACCGCAACCGCAAGCCGGTGATTGTCGCGGTACACGGTTTTGTTCTGGGTGGTGGTATCGGTATTAGCGGCGCAGCGGATGTGATTGTGGCTTCCGAGTGCGCAACCTTTGCGGTGCCAGAAGTCGATCGCGGCGCAATGGGCGGCGGCGCGCATTTGCAGCGCATGTTCCCCGTACAAAAAGTCCGCTACATGTTTTTCACCGGTGAGCCGATTGATGCCGCCGAAGCCTACCGTCTCGGTGCGGTGGAAAAGGTCGTGCCCCGCGACCAGCTGATGGACGCCGCCCGGGAAATCGCCGGCAAAATTGCTGCGAAATCGCCGCGCATGATCGAGCTGGCCAAGGAAGCCTTGACGGGCATTGAAGACGGTAACCTGGAAGACAAATACCGGTGGGAGCAGGGCTTTACCCAGGAGGCCTATGCCGAACCGGATTCCCAGGAAGCCAAGGATGCGTTTGTTGAAAAACGCGACGCGAAATTTTAAGCAGCTCGCCGCTGATACGTCTCAGGGCCAGAACAGGTTAAGCACAGAATATGCAGCTTGAATACACCTCACAACACAATGCGTTTCGCCAGGAAGTGCGCACCTGGTTGAAGGCTAACGTTCCCAGTGAGCCACTAAAAAGTTTCGATACCGAAGAGGGCTTTCAGCAACACCGCGAGTGGGAAGCGAAGCTCTATGAAGGTCGCTGGGGCATGATTACCTGGCCGGAGGAAATGGGCGGACGCGGCGCCGACCTCCTGCAGTGGCTGATTTTTGAAGAGGAATACTATGCGGCAAGAGCGCCGCTGCGGGTAAACCAGAACGGTATTTTCCTGCTCGGCCCCACCTTGATGGAATACGGCACCGATGAGCAGAAAAAGCGTTTTCTCAACGGCATGGCCACCGGTAAGGATATCTGGTGTCAGGGCTGGTCTGAGCCCAATGCCGGTTCTGATATGGCGGCGATTCGCTCCCGCGCCGATCTCAGCGAAGACGGCAGCCACTATATTATCAATGGCCAAAAGACCTGGTCGACCCGCGCGGTATGGGCGGACTGGTGTTTCGGTATGTTTCGCACCGACCCAGACTCGGAGCGCCATCGCGGTCTGACCTTTATTCTGGTGCCGCTGGACAGCGAGGGCATCACCGTGCGGCCGATTCCCCAACTGGATGGCCTGCCGGGTTTTGCCGAAATCTTTTTCGACAACGTTAAAGTGCCGGTCGATTGCCGTCTGGGCGGCGAGGGTGAAGGCTGGAATGTGGCCATGGCCACCGCAGGCTTTGAGCGCGGTCTGATGCTGCGCTCGCCGGCGCGCTTTCAGGAAACCGCCCGTCGTCTGGTGAAGCTGTACAAGGCGAATCAAACCACCGCCGACGAAGACCCGACTATTCGCGATGCGGTATTGCGTTGCTACCTCGACGCGGAAGCCTACGCGCTGACGACCTACCAGACCGCCTGCCGCCTGATGCAGGGGGGCAAGATCGGCGCTGAAGCATCCACCAATAAAATCTTCTGGTCAGAGCTGGATCAGCAAATGCACGCGGTGGCGCTGAAAATTCTCGGCGCTCGCGGCGAGTTGTTGCCGGAGGCGCCGGATGCCGGTGAGGTGGGTAGCTGGCTGGACGGCTGGTTGTTTTCCCAATCCGGGCCGATCTACGCGGGTACCAACGAGATTCAGCGCAACATCATCGCCGAGCGCCTGCTGGGCATGCCGAGGAAATAAGACATGGACTTTACGTTTAGCGAAGACCAATTGTTGTTTCAGGAATCGGTACGGGATTTTCTGCGCAACGAAGTGACCACCGAATTTACCCGCGAGTTGTGGGCAAGCGAAACCGGCCGCAGCCCGGCGCTTTGGCAACAACTGGCAGAAATGGGCCTGACCGGAATGACCGTGCCCGAAGCCTACGGCGGCCTGGGAATGACTGAACTGGACTTTGTGCTGCTGGCCCAGGAAGCGGGTTATGTCGCCTTGTCTGAGCCGCTGGTGAATACGGTATTGGTGGCGGTGCCAGCGCTGCTGGAGAGTGATCATCAAGAGCTGATGAACCACTGGCTGCCGAAAATCGCCACAGGCGAAGCCCGCGTGGTTGTCGGCCTGGCGATAAATGGTCTGGTGGAAGACGCGCATATCGCCGACCTGTTGATTCTTGAGCGCGACGGCAAAGTCTATGCACTTGAAGCCGGCGCAGCCAGTCTGCGCGCCAATGAGTCTGTGGACCCCGGCCGCAAATTGTTTGCGGTGGAGTTTGATCCCGCTGCGGCGACCTTGCTCGCGGAAGGCGAGGCCGCAGAAAAGTTATTAGCGGGAGCACTCAATCGTGCCAGCGTTGGCGTCGCGGCCCAGGCTCTCGGCGCGGCGCAGCGGATGATTGATCTTTCCGTGCAATACACCAGCGAGCGCAAACAATTCGGCGTGGCCATCGGCAGTTTTCAGGCGGTGAAGCACCATATGGCCAATATCGCCTATCGACTGGAATACGCGAAGGCGCCGCTGTATCGCGCGGCCTACAGTCTTGCCCACGGCAATGCCGATGCCGACAACCATTGCAGCCACGCCAAACTGGTGGCCTGCGAGGTGGCCGATCTGGCGGCGAAAAACAGTATTCAGGTGCACGGCGCCATGGGTTACACCTGGGAAGTGGATCTGCATATTTTCATGAAACGCGCCTGGGCCTTTAACAACAGTTATGGCACTGCCGGCTTCCACAAGCGCCGGCTTGCCGACGCCGTGTTTGGCGATGCCGTGTTTGAAGATGCGACGGCACTGGGTGCCGGCGCCACATTTGAATCGCTGGCCGTATAAGCGCGGCCCTTATTAATAAAAAATCCGGGCCGCGAACGCAGCGGCTGCCGGAAAACACACGAGGTAGATCGCATGGCTGAAGCCTATATTGTCGACGCAGTTCGCAGTCCGACCGGACGGCGCAAGGGCGGCTTGTCCAAAGTACACGGCGCGGATCTGGGTGCCCATGTTCTCAAGGCCATTGTCGAGCGCAATGGCATACCCGACAACGAATACGACGACGTGGTGTTCGGTTGCGTGGATGCCATCGGGCCGCTGGCCGGGGATATCGCCCGCAGTTGCTGGCTGGCCGCAGGTCTGTCTCAGGAAGTGCCCGGTGTTACGATTGACCGCCAGTGTGGCTCGTCGCAGCAGGCGGTGCACTTTGCCGCCCAGGCGGTGATGTCCGGCACCATGGATGTGGTGGTTGCCGGCGGCGTGCAGACCATGACGCAAATTCCGATTTCCTCGGCCATGACCGCAGCGATTCCACTGGGTTTTAACGACCCGTTTTCTGGCTCTGAAGGTTGGGTCGCCCGCTACGGCGCCGAGCCCCCCACGCAGTTTAAATCGGCGCAGATGATTGCCGATAAATGGGAACTGTCCCGCCGCGATCTGGAGGAGTTCTCCCTGGAGTCTCACCGCCGCGCGTTGCAGGCGATAGCCGAAGGCCGTTTTGACCGCGAAATCCTGCCGCTGGGCGAGGTGGCCATGGATGAAACCCCGCGTGAGTCCAGCCTGGAGAAAATGGCGGAACTGGATTTTCTGTTTGGTTGCGACAAGGTGACGGCGGGGGTTTCCAGCCAGACCTGCGACGCTTCCAGCGCCATGTTGATCGTCAGCGAAGCGGCCTTGAAGCGCTACAACCTGACACCCCGCGCCCGCATTCACCATATGAGCGTGCGCGCCGACGACCCAATCTGGATGCTGACCGCGCCGATTCCCGCCACCGCCCACGCGCTGAAAAAGGCCGGCATGAGCATGGCGGATATCGACCTGGTTGAGATCAACGAAGCCTTTGCGTCGGTGGTAATGGCCTGGCTGAAAGAGACCGGCTACGACCACGCCAAAACCAATGTGAATGGCGGTGCTATCGCCCTGGGTCACCCGCTGGGGGCAACCGGTACCAAACTGATGACCACCCTGTTGCACGAGCTGGAGAGAACCGGCGGGCGCTATGGTTTGCAGACGATGTGTGAGGGTGGTGGGCAGGCAAACGTCACCATCATCGAACGCCTTTAATCCGGGCCGCGCTATTGGCTCCCGGGCGGCGTTGAAGAGTATTTTTAGATCGGTCACTTACGATATGTAAGCTCCCTCACTAAAAACACTCTCCGCCTTGCCCGGAAACCAATATCGAGCCCCTTTGTTCGTCAGGTTTAGTTGCTTAAAGAAGCAAGCAATAAGAAAAATTTCGAAGAGGAAGTGTGTAATGGGAATTCTCGACAATCGCGTTGCGATTATCACCGGTGCGGGGGGCGGCCTTGGCGCGGCTCATGCGCGGATTTTCGCCGGTGAAGGCGCCAGTGTGGTGGTGAATGATATTAACGAGGCCGCCGCTCAGGCTGTGGTTGAAGAGATCACTGCGGCGGGTGGCAAGGCGGTGGTGAATACTTCCGACATCACTAACTACGACGACAGTCTGAATGCGGTGAAGCAGGCGATCGACAGTTTTGGCGCTCTGCATATTGTGTTGAATAACGCCGGGGTGAATCGCGACCGGATGTTTGCGTCGATGACCGAGGCGGAGTGGGACACCATTATGGCGGTTCACCTCAAGGGCCACTTTTGTATTACTTCCCATGCGGTGCACTACTGGCGTGGCAAGTCGAAGGAAGGCGCGGCGGTGAATGCGCGGATTATCAATACCACCTCCGGCGCAGGGCTGCAGGGCAGTATTGGTCAGTCTAACTATGCAGCGGCCAAGGCGGGCATTGCGGCGCTGACCCTGAATCAGGCGGCGGAGCTGGGTCGCTATGGTATTACCGCTAATGCGATTGCACCTTCGGCGCGTACCAATATGACCATGGGCGTTGAGGAAATGGCTCAGCGCATGGCCAAACCCGAAGATGGCAGTTTTGATCATTTTGCCCCGGAGAATGTCTCCGTTCTGCTGGCCTGGTTGGCCAGTGAAGAGTCGACGCGGGTTACTGGTCGGGTATTTGAATCAGAGGGCGGCAAAATTTCCGTTGCCGATGGCTGGCGCGCCGGTCCGGCGATTGACAAAGGAGCCCGCTGGGAGCCTGCAGAACTGGGCGCAGCGGTCGATGAAATTATTGCGCAGGCAGTTCCGCCTCAAAAAGTGTATGGTAGCTGATTTTATTCCGGGCCAAGTTCTCTTCGGGTTATACGCGGTGAGGCTTGGTAGTTTGAACAGGAGAAATCAGAACCATGAAATTCGCATTCTTGGGTGACAGTGCTGCAATTAGAAAGAGTCTGGCGGTGGCGGTTGCCGTTATGGCGCCAGCGCTTGCAGGCTCAGCGCAGGCTGGAGGGGTAGCGTTTCGGTTTAGTGACGACACCTTCGGTGTGTCGGTTGCCGGAGATATGAGCGCCGATAGCAGCGCCCAGTTTGACTGGCTGCACCATGAAGACGACGCCGACATGATCGGTCTGGGCGTATTTGCCAATGGTCAGCGGGGTAGCTTGACCGGGCGGGTCGGTGTCAAGGCGGTTGGTGTTAAAGATAACGAATCGAATTTTGACGGCGGCGCGGTAGCGTTCGGCGGCGATCTGGGCCTGCCGTTTAACGATCTGATTCGGGCCAGAGCGGGTTTTTACTACGCTCCGGAGTCCACCACCTTTAGTGATGTAACGGGCTATCGGGAGTGGACCGTCAGTGCCGAATTCACGTTGTTTCAGAACTCGGCAATACAAATCGGGGTAATGGACATCGAATTCGATTCAGATGGCCCCGGTGAAATTGATTTCGACGACGGCGTATTCCTGCGCCTGCAACTGCGCCTCTAGGCACAGTTATTTACCTGCCGGCGCCACGGCCGGCAGGGGCAGTTTGCTGCTGTCGTCGACGTAAGGTCTTTTGGAGAAAAGATGGAGTTTGCGTTTAACGACGAGCAGCAAATGATCCGCGATACCGCGGAGGCATTTCTACAGAATCACTCAGACAGCGCGGCCATTCGCCAGGCAATGGCCAGCCCGCTGGGCTACGATGCCGCGCTCTGGCAGACCCTCTGCCAGGACATGTACTGGCAGGCGCTCCATTTGCCGGAAGCCGTCGGCGGTATCGGTTTGGGCTATGTCGAGCTGGTTGCCATTGTTGAGCAAATGGGTCGTCATCTGCTTTGTGCGCCGTATTTTTCCACTGTGGCGCTTGCCGCCAATGCTCTGCTTCTGGCGGGCAGCGAAGCTCAGCAAGTTGAGCATCTCGGCACTATTGCCGAGGGCAAAACCGCAAGCCTGGCATTTTCCTCCAGTGCCGCATTTACCCCCGACGCCGTGACGGCTACGTTTACCCGCGACGGCGACAGTGTCGTTCTCTCCGGCGCTTATCAGCACGTTATCGACGGCGCCAGCTGTGAACTGCTGGTTCTCGCAGCCCGCGATGCGGCCAGCGGCGCCCTGCAACTCTTTGTTGCGCCAGCGGACGCCGAGGGCATTCACCGTGAGGCGGTACCGGGAATGGATCAGACCCGACGCCGCGCGAAAATTCAGCTTGATGGGCTGCGCCTGCCTGCCGCTGCGCAACTGGGCGAATTTGAGAACGCCGAGGCGCCGCTTCAGCAGTGCCTCGACCTGGCCTGCATTGCGCTGGCCGCCGAGCAGGTGGGCCTGATGCAGCAGTTGCTGGATATGGCGGTGGCCTACACTGGCGAACGCCAGCAGTTTAATCGCCCCATCGCCAGCTTCCAGGCGGTGAAACACATTGCTGCAGAGATGATGCTGCGCACCGAGGTGGGCCGCTCCGCGATCTATTACGCGGCCTGTATCGCCGATGAATTCCTGGCCGGCACCGCGTCGGCATCGGCGTTGGCGGAAGCGGCGAGTGTCGCCAAAGCCTGGTGTTCCGAGGCGGCGTTTAAAAATGCTGGCGACACCCTGCAGTTGCACGGTGGGGTTGGCTTTACCTGGGAATACGATGTTCACCTGTTTTTTAAGCGCGCCAAGGCCAGCGAACATCTGCTGGGTAACAGCGACGAGCACCGGGAGCGCATTGCGGCAATGTTATTGGATGAGGTGAACTAAGCGATGAAACTTCAATTCAGTGAACAGGACGAGCAGTTTCGCGAAGAAATCGCGGCGTGGTTGCAGGCCAATCTGGTTGGCGAATTTGAACAGCTGAAATTTCGCGGCGGGCCGGGTGACGAGCACATGTTTCCCGAAGAGCGGAAGCGTTGGGAACAGAAACTTGCCGAGGGCGGTTGGACTTGTGTGTCCTGGCCAAAGCAGTACGGTGGTCGCGAGTTGTCGATTGAACAACAGGTGATTTTTTACGAGGAGTACGCCCGCGCCGGAGCGCCGGGGCGGATGGGCCATATCGGTGACGGCCTGGCCGGCCCGACGCTGATCGCCTTTGGCACGGAAGCGCAGAAGCAGAAATACCTGCCGGGCATTCTCGCGGGTACGGAATTCTGGTGCCAGGGCTACTCGGAGCCGGGTGCGGGTTCGGATCTGGCCAATGTCAAAACCAAGGCGCGTTTCGATGACGCCAGCGGTAAATGGGTACTCAATGGCCAGAAGGTCTGGACCTCGCTGGCCCACGAGTCGGACTACTGTTTTGTGATTGCCCGCACCGATCCGGAATCTAAGGCGCACAAGGGCTTGGGCTTTTTTCTGGTGAAAATGGATCAGCCCGGAGTGACGGTGCGGCCGATTGAACAGCTCACCGGCACTGCCGAATTTAACGAGGTCTTTTTCGACGATGCCGTCTGCGATGCTGAGGATATTGTCGGGCAGCCCGGCGAGGGCTGGAAGGTGGCAATGGGCCTGCTGGGTTACGAGCGGGGCGTGTCGACCCTTGGTCAGCAAATGGCTTTCCAGAACGAGTTGAACGATGTGATCGAGCTGGCCAAGGAAACCGGCGCTGATCGCAAGGCGACCATTCGCCAGCGCATCGCCCAGGCCCATATCGGCCTGAAAATCATGCGCTATAACAGTATGAGAATGCTGTCCGGCGACAGCGGCGACGGCAGCCTGCAAAAAGAGGCCTTGATCTACAAGCTTTACTGGGCGAGTTGGCACCGCGATCTGGGTGAACTGGCAATGGATATTCTCGGCGCCGACGCGGATGTGTTGCCCGGGGACGATTACGCGTTGAGTCGCTTTCATTCGCTG
>JBFEVY010000202.1:0-6752 GCA_041546665.1 Spongiibacteraceae bacterium
CCGCTGGCACCGACCGGGTGGCCGAAGCACTTCAAACCACCGTCGATCTGACAGGGAATGGCGCCATCGGCATTGAACTTGCCTTCCAACACGTCGCGCCAAGCCTGTCCCTCTGCCGACAGCCCCAGGTCCTCCATGGTCACCAGCTCTGTAATGGAGAAGCAGTCGTGCACTTCGGTCATGCTAATTTCAGTCTGCGGATCGCGAATGCCCGCTTCCTCATAGGCCTTTTTCGCCGCGATACGGGCAGTGTGAACATAGCTGCCGTCCCAGCTATTACCCGACATTTCCCATCCGTTAGAAACGGCCAATTGAAGAGCCTTAAAACTGACCAGGTCAGTTTTTCCCAGCTCCCGGGCGATGTCTGGACGGGTGACAATCACCGCCGCTGCGCCGTCAGATACGCCGCAGCAATCAAACAGACCCAGCGGTTCGGCAATGATCGGTGCCTTCAGACACTGTTCAATGGTGATTTCCTTGCGCAGGTGGGCTTTGGGATTTTTGGCACCGTTAGCGTGGCTTTTTACCGACACCTGCGAAATTGCCTGTTTCAGGCTGTCCTTGTCCACGCCGTGCTTGGCGCGGTAGGCCACTGCGAGCTGGGCAAAGTTAGCCGGCGCTACCGCCGCTGGGTACCACTGGGGAATATAGGTACCTACGGTGGCTACCGGCAAACCGCCATAACCAGTGTCTTTGAGTTTCTCCACTCCGAGGGCCAGGGCGATATCACAGGCCCCTGAGGCCACTGCGTACACAGCTGCGCGCACAGCTTCAGAGCCGCCTGCACAGAAGTTTTCCACCCGCGTTACACCGATATTCGGCAAGCGCAAAGCAATGCTCATCGGAGTGCCCCCGCGCCCCGTGCCCACATCCTCCATGTGCGTGGAGAACCAGGCGGCATCCAGCTCTTCGGGGCTGATTCCTGCATCCTGCATGGCCTCGTCGTAGGCCTCAACCATTAGTTCCTCTGGGCTAGCATCCCAGCGCTCGCCGAACTTGGAACAGCCCATGCCTAGAATGACGACTTTGTCTTTAATACCTTGTGGCATACCGATTTCTCTCTCAATCTTTGTCGGGCCGGGCTTAATTCGAAACAGACAGGGGCTTAGCTTTCCAGAAATAGCGCTTGTAGCCCCGCAGCTCATCAACATCCTTAACCCGGAAAACCATTTCCACCTGACTGCCATTGTCGATATCGCCCGGGCTGACGTCGGTGAACTCCATTAACAGACGACCGCCACCTTCGAAATCCACCTGCCCGTACTGGTGCGGTGGCGCCATGTAAGAGGACAGGTACTCGGCCGACCAGCTCAACACTCGGCCTTTTTTATCCGCCAGTGGATAGGGCTCCTGGGTATCATGCAGCGCCTTGCCCGGCGTGTAGCTGATTCGGGTCGGAGGAAAATGTACATCGCCGGTTTCCCGACAGCGACCAGCGACAAAGCCGAGCAACGCATCGCGGTGACGCCAAGAGGTGCTCAGTGCGGTCTTTTTGTCCTGCTCGCCGCGCATGCCTTTTTCAAGCTGAAGCTGTCCCTTATAGGCTAGATATCGGGTATAGCTGTTTTCTTCCTGGCCATTTTCAATCTGCGCACTCAATGACCGAGCCGGTGTGAAGCCGGTAATTGCCTCGGTGACTTTAAGCACCGCGCAGCTCACACCGCTACCGAACTGGCTCACCACAATGATCTGACCTGGCGTTGCAGATTCCAGCACCGCGTTCAGCATCAGCAGCGCGTGGGCGGTGCCGGTGTCGCCAATGTTCTGGGCGAGGTTATCCACCACCGCCGCCTCCCCAATACCACAGCGCTTGGCCAGCTGGGCATCGGCGCCACGGAACAGGGTAGGGAAAATAAAGTGATCGACGCTGGCCGCTTCGATACCGGCCTTTTCGAGCGCGGCGCTGACTGCCCGGGGGCCCAGCTTGGCGATGCCCTCATCGCGCACCCAGCGCTCTTCCCAGTGGTAGTCGATGTCTTCGCCGCTAATGCGGAAATGATCAACAAAATCTGCCGTCAGGCTGTGGCAGGCCAATACCTCTGCGATGACGCCCTCGCTGCCAATAGTGATTGCCGCGGCGCCGTCGGCGTAATCCAGCTCGGCGGAGCTGGCCGCGCGGGTGCGGCGATTACTGGCTGCGACCAGCAGGCCCTGCTCACCATCGGCTTTGGTCGCCGCGATCAGTGAACCCAGCGCCGACAGGGCCGCGCTCTGGGTACCAGTGATATCGGCAGCCTGGGTGCTTTCCGACAGACGTAGAGCGCCGGCAAGGACCCCTGCATTCAAGCGCTCGGCAAAAGGCAGTGTTTCCGATACTAGGCGCAGTTGCGCCAGCTGGCTGCGATCCACGCTTTCAGGCAGCGCATTGCGCGCCGCCGCCACCCCCATGGTGATCGCGTCTTCATCCCAATTGGCCATGCTGCGATGGCCTTTTCCCTTGCCCTTCAGCCCTGGCGCGAACCAGGCATTGGCTTCGGTCACTACGCGCCGGTTAAGCCGCAAGCGGGGCAGATAGGCCCCATATCCTGTAATGCCAACAGTCACTGTGCTACTCCAATTATGGTGCTACCGGGGAGAGCCCCAGTACATTTTCAGAAAATCACCTATTTGCTTGATGGCCGCACGGGCCTCCGGCAGTTCATCTGGGAACTGTTGAAAAACGTGAATCATCTGTTCCCAGACACTCAGCTCAACCTCGTTCCCCGCCGCCTTCGCCTTTGCGGCAAATTGCAGGGAGTCATCGAGCCCCACCTCGCAATCCCCAGTCTGTAACAGCAATGGCGGCAGCCCTGTGAGGTCTGCAAACAGAGGCGACGCGAGCGGGCTTTGTGCATTGCCCGCGGCGCCGAGATATTGCTTAGCAATTGCCTGCAACATGAACTTCTGGTGGACGGGATCAAATTTGGCGCGTGATTCGTAACTCTCACCCGCCAGCGTCATATCTAGCCAGGCCGATAGCAATACCGCCGCCGAGGGTTGCGGCAACTGCTCGCTGCGCAAGACCAACAGCATGGATGCGGCAATACCACCACCAGCAGAGTCACCAGCCAGAGCCAGGCAATCAGCCGAGAATCCTTTCGACAGAAGTGCCCGATATACCGTCAGGCCATCATCGATGGGCGCAGGAAAGCCAAACTCAGGGCCGAGGCGATAATCTACTCCCAACACCTGACAATCTGCAGAAGCCGACAAGCGGACCATTAAATCGTGGTGCGAAACCACCGAGCCCATTTTGTAACCACCGCCGTGAAAATACAGCAGTACCCGCTCCTTGTTGACTCCCGGAGCAACTATCCAGCGCACTCCGACTCCGCCAATATTGGCATCCCAATACTCGCAGGGTTGGGAGTCGTTCCAAAACAGAGTGTCCCAGTCGGCGCGCATCTGTTCGACAGAAGTATCCCTGTGCCAGCGACTATAGGTTTCCTGCACCCGTGCAACGACGCCTGCTACCCTTGCTTCTACCTCCTTCGCAGAATCAGCCATTAACAGCCCATCCCACCGGAGACACCCAAGACTTCACCAGTTACAAAACCCGCATCGTCTGCGGCGAGAAACGCCACGGCAGCGGCCACTTCTTCTGGCTGTCCCAGACGCCCCATCAGCGTGGAAGCCTCCATCGCGCGGAGTAGCTTCTCACCACCATCTTCCACCGCTTTACGCAGTAGAGGGGTATCCACCGGTCCCGGTGCGATCACATTGGCGGTAATACCGAAACGGCCATTTTCCCGAGCCAGAGACTTAGTAAATGCGACCACACCACCCTTGGCGGCTGCGTACACCGCGCCCCCTTTGGAGCCCTGACGACCTGCTTCGGAACCAATATTGATGATGCGGCCAAAACCTCTTTCCTGCATACCGGGCAGCGCAGCGTGACAGGTTGCCAATACCGCCTGCAGGTTTACATTCAGCAGATAGTGCCAATCATCGAAGGTCGTCTTGGTAAAGAATGAGTGCTGATCCTGACCGGCATTATTGACGATGATATCAAAGGGACCATTTGCGCTGACCACATCATGGCAGGCCTGGATATCAGAGACATCCAGCACCACCGCAGTCGCTCCAGTGGCCTCGGCAACACCAGCAGCCGGTTCCATATCTCGGGCGGAAAACACCACTTCGCAACCTTCCGCAGTCAACCTTTCTACAATCGCCCGACCGATGCCTTTGGCACCTCCGGTCACGAACGCCCGGCGCCCTGACAGGGAAGCTAAAGTCATCATTTATTCTCCTTTGAACTCGGCGGCGCGCTTTTCTATCACCGCGGCCAAACCCTCCTGGACATCGGAAGTTTTGCACAGCTCGGCAACAGTCCGTGATTCTTCAGGCATGGCAGCATCAACACCCAACCCGACACCGGCCCACAACAGACGCTTGGTGGAAGCCAAGGCCAGCGGTGCACCCCGGGCCATTTTTTCAGCATAGGCCCACGCCTCTCCCAGAAGATTTTCATCAGCGACGATGCGGCTCACCAGCCCCAGTTCAAGGGCTTCCCCGGAATCTATGACTGGGTTCATCAACAACATTTCAGCGGCCTTGCGCGGCCCCACTAATCTCGGCAGAGTGACCGACAGCCCGGCGTCCGGTGCCATAGCGACGCGGGTGGCGCCCGCCAGGTATTTGCTCGACTGGGCAGCGATAACAACATCCGCCGCACACACCAGCCCCATACCGCCACCTCCGGCTGCGAAGCCCTGCACCGCTGCAATAACAGGTGCATCGAGGTGCACCATAGCGCTGATACAGACCTGGAGTTGCAAAGTGGCCTGACGGATGTACTCAGATAGTCTCTCCCCCTTGCCAGCAAAGGTATGGACGTCACCGCCAGCACAAAAGTTTGCCCCTGCTCCGGTCAGCAATACCACGCGAATACGGCGGTCGCCGTGACAGGCCATCAGCGCCTCGTACAGCGCATTCAAGGTAGGAATGTCCAGACCATTAGCAGACTCAGGGCGGTTCAACTGGATATGCCCTACACCGTTCTCAAGCGAGAGCAGGGCCGCCCCTTCTGCGATCAGGACTTCTTTGCTGCCGGTTGCTTCACTCATGCGAGGCTCCTTAAACCAGGAATGACATTGTGTAGAGGGCCTTGTCGTTATTGACCAGCACCACTTTCTTGCGCGCCATGCGCAGGCCTTCATCGGTGCGGCGCAACACAAACTCGTTGCGGGTAGCCCAGACGGTTTCGCCACGCAGGTTGGATTCGTAAATCATTGCATTGCTGGCAACGCGGATTTCCGAGCCGTCATCACCGAGAATTTCAACGTTAGACACCACCCGCCCGAGATCCGACTGGGGCATCTGGGTGTGGCGCTGCCCGGTATGGAACTGCTTGATACGCAGGCCGATACGCGAACGGTTATCGTAGATAATGGACATCTGCTCTTCCGGATCGATATCCGCCCCGTTGGCGGGAATCCAGTAGATAGCATCATCAGTCCACAGCGTCTCCCACTCATCATAGGCGTGGGTGTCCTGGAGGCGCGCTTCGCGATACAGAAACTGTTGTACATCGGCCAGCAGGGCCAGATCGGTTTGAGTGCTCATCAGGCCTCCATCAAATTGCGGTAGTGGCGCCAGATGCCGCGGGTGGTGACCTCGTCGGTGTTATCGGCCACCAGATATCCTTCATCGTCCTTGCGCTCGCGGTGTATACCCCGCCCGAGGTAGTTCCATTCCGGGTTGCGGGCGGCAACGCCGCGCTGGGTGCGCTCATACATTTCTGAGTCGTCAGCCAACAGGAAACCGGCCGGGCCCACAGAGCCCATGGTCTGCTGCCTGAGGCGACGATTGAGATCCGGGGCACCCTTGAATTGCAGGGCGGTAACGTGTTGCACCGTTTCATTTACCGACAGTGGCTGGATAACAAAAATCTGGATTTCAGCAATAAAAAGGTTGGGGAAAATCATGACGTGGGGCGTACCGTCAATCATGATCTCGCGGGCTTTTTCCTCGCCGTAGGCCTGCTTCATGCTCTCGACATATTCAGGCAGGCGATCTTCAGTGGTACCAAACCAGTTCATCAGCTTGCCGATGCGACGAAATTCAGGTCGCAGGTCATTTTCGGTATGCCCTTCGCCAAGATCGCGCGCTACCGCAGTGGAGTCACCACCATAGAGATCACCGATACCACTTTTAGCCACGCTAAATATTGAATCGTGAACAAACTGAGGGTGGTAGCCGTCAGTCTCATTCTCTACCAGAAACTTCCAGTTGGCCTTAGCCTTGTGCTTCAGGAAGCCCGCGGTAATTTCCACCTCACCCTCAGGGGAAGTCACTACCAGGCGATCAATCGCATCGCGCCCGCCGCGACCGAGGTGCTCTTCCAAACTCGGGCCTTCTTCAGACATACTACCAAACACGAAACCCTTGTATTCAGCGATACGCGCTACCTTGCCCAATCCCAACTCCGACTTATCGGCGGTTTCATAACCATCAGGATAGGGATAGCCCCGCAGGTCGCCAGTATTAGTAAAAGACCAGCGGTGGTAAGGACAGGTGAACAGACCGCGATTACCCTTGGCGTCAGCGCACAGCTGGTTGCCCCGGTGGGGACAGCGGTTCTGCAACAGGTTGATGTTGCCGTCCCGCGAGCGGGTCATGATGATTTCCTGCGGCCCGATCGATTTCATGACGAAATCGTTCACATTGGGCACCTCGCTGGCATGCCCCACATACACCCAGGTCTTGTACCAGATTTTTTCAAGCTCCAGACGGAAGATCTCTTCGTCTGTATACAGCGAGCCGTGCAC
>JBFEVY010000165.1:0-8008 GCA_041546665.1 Spongiibacteraceae bacterium
AGTAATAGTCCTCGCGGTCAAAATTAAATTCGCTGGCACTTACCCCGCCGAATATATACATATTCGGTGTAGAACTGCGATAGGACGCGTGACCGTAATGCCCCGCCTGGGAGGTAAACGGCATCACCGCAGCCACCGCTGCAACAATCATTGACTGAATCTTCATCGTCACTGCTCCTTGATTGGATGGAGGCAGTATCCGCCCGCGCAACTGAACGATAACTGAATCCGCCAAATGCCCAATAGGGTTTTTCCAGTCTCGCACAAAATTTCACGCCTACGCGGTGCAAACACTCTAGCCTCGCGAAGGCGTTCTCAGTACATTTTCAGCTTAGAAAACCAAAACGACACACCCAATTTAAACCGTGAATTAAATAATGACTCGCCGAAAGGTATGCGGTTAATAAGCAAAACTAAAAGGAGAATAAAATGATTGGTTACACCATGGTTGGCAGCAATGACATCGCTCGAGCCAGCGCATTCTATGACGCTCTATTCGAACAGGCCGGCATCGGCCAGCTGTTTAAAACGGACCGCTTTGTCGCCTGGGGTAATGAGCCCGGTGCGCCGATGTTCTGCGTTTGTGTGCCCTACGATGGCGAGGCCGCTACTGCGGGCAACGGCACAATGATCGCGATAAAACTGGCTGACCAGCAAACCGTCAATGCGCTGCACGCCAAGGCACTGGCGCTGGGTGGCAGCAACGAAGGAGACCCCGGCTTGCGCATGGAGACCTTTTACTGCTCGTATATTCGCGACCTCGACGGCAACAAATTGAATCTCTTTGTTCCAGCCGACTAAGCCTTTGTAATTAAAGTAAAAAGTGCGGCCAGCCACAGCGGCCGCACAAAACGCAATATTTGGATTTGAGACCCAGTCCCCTCCAACACCTTGACGATACTTTCCCCCACGCGCTATAACAGTTATCCACTCGGGACGCGCAACACCTCAAGTGGGCTTGTCGCAGCGGTTCTGCGACAGCGTTTTTCTGCAACGCCATTTTCGCAATACTGTTTTTTTTGCAACAAAGTGTTTCAGAAATACCAACACCTAACTCCTATCAAAATAATTAAAGGAGATCACAATGGCAGACCCATTACGCGATGCGTCTAAAAACCAGCAACAGCCTTCAAGCTCTGTGCGGGACAAAGTCTCCAAGCTATTGGCAGACATGCCCCTTAATCAACAACGCCTGAAAGACAAAGCTGCTGGAAACCCGGCAGACATCGCAACACTCTCAAGACCCTGAGCTTAAGCACACGCAACAGCACCACAACTCACAGCAGCCGACAAACCTGCATGAGTTGTGGTGCTGGGGATTAAGCTGCTGTAGCGCGAGCCCTAGGACCCAATATACCGATCCAGTTCCTGATGCATATTCAGGATCAGTTTTTCCTGATTCGCCGCCAACCAGGTTTGCACCATTCCCTTGGAATGCAGACCCTGCTGAATACGCGGTATATTGCTCAGATCCTGCTGGGGAATCAGCCCTACCTGATCGGCTCGCTCAACACGTTCTATTACCGCGCGGGCTGGCTTTTGCCCTTCAGGCAAGGTCTTCACAGAAAAAATTTCAAAGGTGCAGCGATCGGGATCGGTCGGGTGCGGCAGCGCCCGATAAATCGCCGCATTCCCCGCCTGTGGCAAAACCAGAATATTGGGAAAGAGGTAAATCACCCCGCCCCACAGGGCCAGCACCTCCGGCGCCATTTTAGGCATGGGGCGGTTCTGCTTCGCGGCGGTTTCATACTGCAGGCGAATATACTCTGCCCCGAGATTGGCGTCCTCGGGTAAGTGCTTTTCGCGCAACGTCAGCAGTAGCTCGATATCCTCCTTCAGAATCATCGCCCCGAGGCCTTCGGCGGTGAGGTTCATTCGCGCCGCCATTGCCTCAACCCGGTCGCCGGTGGGTTCCTGCAAATGCCCACCAATAGGCGATTTCTCGCCACCGAAGAAATGGCCGTGCCCTTTACCAAAGGCGTTATAGGTCAAATTCTGGTAAAACATTTCGCCTTCAGTACGATCGCCGTAGACAATTTCGCTGCCGACTTTTTCAAGCTGGGGGTGAGTTGCTGAGACATGGTAAGCCTCAAAAAAAGCCTCTTGCGCGACCTTCCAGTTCGAGGCCACCTCCGCCTTTTTCCACCAGATGGGATGCATCTCACCTATAGCCAGGTCGTCCAACATTTGCCGAAGCGGCGCGATGAAATCGTCAAAGGGTTCCGGGCTGCGATCCAGATTGATAAACACAAAACCCGCGTATACTCGGGAGTGGACCTCCCGCATGGCCACGTCGCTGTCCTGTAACTGACCGTTATTAAATTCCCCGCGCTCCAGCACCATCTGGATATTGCCGGCCAGGTCCCAGCGCCAACCGTGAAACGGACAGATGATTTTGTCACCCTCAAAATGCCCGCAACCTTCACCCAGAGTGGTGCCCCGGTGCGGACAAAAATTGAAAAACGCCTTAATGGTGTCCTGATCAACCCGCACCAGCAAAATCGACTGATCGCCAATCTGATAGGTGGTGAAATCGCCTTTCTCCGGTATCTCGTCCACCCGCGCTGCCACCTGCCAAACCCGGCTCCACATCCGGTCAAATTCCAGCGCGCTAAAATCCGGATCGGTATAACGCCCCACACCACCACCCTGGGGCAAGGTGCGCCAGGCCCTGGGCCAATCATTCATATCCGTCGCAGGGGCAGCAGTATGCTTCGCAATTGAAGCCTGATTCATAGCGCTCATCATTTTTATCCTCAGCGTATGGAAGAGCGGTGCTCAGACACCCACTCTTAATCAACAGTGATGTTCATATTATATAGAGGAGATCCGCGGTCTTTGATCTATATCAATGCCAATGCCCAGACGTGAGCGCAGCATTAACCAACAACACTGTTGAATAATAATTTTAGCGTAACAAACAGGAGTCGGCCGTGCCTTTGTCCATGCAATGCAGATTATCCCAACGCCTTAACACACGGCGCTTATCGCATTTCCGCAGCGGACAGCGACGACTCCGTTTAACGCCCAAACCTTAGCAATCAGATCCAGAAGCCAAAGTCAGAGACCCCAGACCAACACAGCCCCGGAGGCAAACCATGAAAATGGAAGATATGGTGATTATCAGCGTCGATGATCACATCAGCGAACCGCCCGATATGTTTAAAAAACGCCTGCACGGCGAAGACCTGGCGACCGCCCCACAGTTTTTCACCACCGACGACGGTGCCAATTACTGGACCTACCAGGGCATGACCATGACTTCCGTCGGCCTTAACGCCGTGGTCGGGCGGGTACCAGAAGAATACGGCATGGAACCGCAGTCGCTGGCCCAGGTGCGCAAGGGTTGCTACGACCCCAAGGCCCGCCTCGACGATATGAATGTTAACGGTATTGCCGCCTCATTGAACTTCGGCAGCATCGGTGGCTTCGACGGCAGCCGCTGCTTTCACAATGCGCCGGACAAAGACCTCGCCCTCACCCACCTTCGCGCCTACAACACCTGGCATATTGAAGACTGGTGTGGTTACGCGCCCGGGCGCTTTATTCCATGCGCACTGCTGCCAACCTGGAATATGGACGCGACCGTCGACGAAATAAAACGCATCGCTGCCATGGGTTGCACCTCGGTCACCCTCAGTGAAAATCCCACAAAAATTGGCCTACCCAGCATTCACAATGCTTACTGGGAGCCCATGTGGAAGGCCCTGGTCGACAACGACATTACCATTTGCCTGCATATCGGCTCCGGTAACGCTGCGCCCCACGCCTCTATGGAAACCCCCATTGAGGCCTGGATTACCACCATGCCAATGTCAATCTCCACCGGCGCCGCCGACTGGCTGCAACTGGAAGCGTTGCAGCGCTACGACGATATGAAAATCATCCTCTCAGAGAGTGGCATTGGCTGGATTCCCTATTTTCTGGAACGTGCCGATTTCAGTCACTCCCGCCATAAGGCCTGGACTCACTCAGGCTTTAAAGGCACCACGCCCAGCGAGGTATTTCGCAAGCACTTTATGAGCTGCTTTATCGACGACGCCTTTGGATTAAAAAACCTGGATGCCATTGGCGAAGACATGGTGGCCTACGAGTGCGACTACCCCCACTCTGACGCACTGTGGCCAGAAGTCCCCGAATTTCTCTGGAAAAGTGTGCAGGGCCTGAGCCCGTCGCAAATTGACAAAGTCACTCACCTCAACGCCATGCGTATGTTGCGTTTCGATCCCTTCAAACACTTCACACGCGAGGAGCTGACCGTTGGTGCCCTCCGCGCCCAGGCCGCCGCCGACAACGTAGATACCACACCTATCTCCACCGGCGGCGCCGCACCACTGGCCGAGGGTGAAAGCCAACGTCGCGTCACCTCCGGCGACATAATGAAAATGTTTGAGAAACAGTCAAAGGTGGCCTAGCCACCTCAACCTGGAGATAACAATCATGACAACTCCCGCGACCCACAACGACAATCACACTGCCAGCGACATTTCACCCCTAATCGGCAGCCAGGTGCATTTGCGCAAGGACCAGTTGCTCAGCGGCGAATACGCCGACTGCCTCCGCGACCTACTGGAACAGCGCGGTGTGCTGGTCTTTCCCAAAATCGATTTCAGCGACGAGGAACAGACCCTTTTCACCAAGACCATAGGCCGCTTTCTGCCCGAGCTGGAAGGGCAAAACGTCTACAATATTACCCTCGATACCAAGCTGAACCCCAAGTCGGAATACCTTAAGGGATCGCTGTATTGGCATATCGACGGCACCATGAACAAGAACCCAATCGGCGCCGCGGTACTGTCCAGCAAGGTACTTCCCACCTGGGGCGGCAATACCGAGTTTTGCAATACCTACGCCGCCTGGGATTTGCTGCCAGAGGAAGAAAAGGCCCAGCTTGAAGGGCTGCGGGTGATGCACTCCGCCTGGACCTCATTGTTCTACTACGAACCGGAACCCAGCTACGCCAAGCTGCAAGAAATGATGAAACTTGGCGAAGTGGAACTGCCGCTGGTGTGGAAGCACCGCTCCGGGCGCAAGTCACTGTTGCTGGGTTGCACTGCAAATCACATTGTGGGAATGAGTCCGAGCGAGAGCACCAAGCTACTGGTTCGCCTGCGGGACTGGGCCACCCAACCGCACTTGGTCTACAGCCACGAATGGTCTGTCGGCGACGCCGTCATGTGGGACAACTCCGGCACCATGCACCGTGCCATGCCCTACGACCCCGACTGCGGCCGCCTGCTGCATCGCACCAAGACTGCGGGCGAAGACCCAATCGACTGACCGATCCCTTAAGCCTCGCCGGAGACGTGACTGGCAGCAGAACGCTCCGGCTTTTTTCCCCTCGCAATGCGAAGCCGCAGAATCCATTTGTGCAACTCTTCTGCTCCCAGCAACAGTAAGGCAACCCCGGCCATCGCCCCCCATTGTTCCCAGCTAACGGGTTGCAGCCCCAATACATCGCTCAGGCCCGGCGTATACAACGCGGCAATGTGCACACACTGCGCAATGGGCACCGCCAGCACCAAAAACGGGTTGGCAAAAAAGCGAATTTTGAAAATCGACCGGTGTTCTGAGCGAGCACTCAGAGCATGGATATTGCCGAACAACACCATCAACAACAAAGTAAGGTTGCGCGCCGAATCAATATCCGTTCCGGTTTGCACCAACCAGTAATACACCGCGAAGGATAACACTCCCATTACGCCGCCAATGACCAGCACGTGTTCGATAATATGCCGCTCGAAGATCGGTTCGGAGGGTTTGCGCGGCGCCCGGTCCAGTTCGCCGCCCTCCGCCGGCTCAAAGGCCAGCGCCACATCCTGCAGGCCGTTAGCGACCAGATTCAGCCACAGCAATTGCACTGCAATCATCGGCATAGGCAGCCCCGAGGCCGCCGTCAGGAAAAACAGCAGCAGCGCGGAAAAGCCTGTGGCCACCAGCAGCGCGATCACCTTGCGGATATTGTTATAGACGATGCGCCCCTGCTCGATGCCATCGACAATCGAAGCAAAATTATCATCGGTGATAATCAACTGAGCGTTTTCCTTGGCCACATCGGTACCACGTTTCCCCATGGCCACACCGGCATGACTCTGACGCATGGCCGGCGCGTCGTTCACCCCGTCGCCGGTTACCGCTACAAAGTGGCCGGCTCGCATCAGAGATTCCACAATCTGCTGCTTCTGTTGCGGCTCAATGCGGGCAAACACCCGTGCCGGCCGAATCAACTTATCCGCTTCCGCCTGGCCAAGCTCGCTGGCGTCCCGAATCATGGTACCGGTAATTACCGGGTCATCTTTGCCGCACAGTTCCAGATCCAGCGCAATGGACTTTGCCGTGGAAGGATGGTCGCCGGTGATCATCGCCACCTCGATACCCCCGCGCCGACAGCGCGCTACCGCATCTCGCGCTTCGGGTCGTACCGGATCAAGCATGGCCACCATGCCGAGAAAAATCAGGTCGCGAAGCTGACCGTGGTCGGTGTTATCCACGACCTCCCGTTTGGCCAGGGCAATAATCCGAAAGCCCAGCCCCGCCTCATGTTCAAACTGGGCTTCCAGCGCCGCGCGATCAATCGGTTTGATTTCGCCGCCAATCATCATCCGGTCGCACATCGACAGAATTTTCTCAGGGCTGCCCTTCACATGCAGCGCGATTGCATTGGCATGGCTGTTAAAGCTACCACTAAAGGCCTTTTCCGACTCGTAGGGAATCAGTTCTACCTGAAGCTGGTCACCCCGCAACTGGCTTAACGACAAGCCCAGTTTCTTGGCCAGCACCAGAAACGCGACATCGACAATATCGCCATCAGACACCCAGTCGCCACCGGCATAGTCCAGATGACTTTCATTGGCCAGCACCCCAGTGGTACAAAGCTCATTCACACCGGGCACACCGTCGTGCCCGTGCAAGGCCCCCGGCGCGACCCCTTCGCCGCTCACTGCCACACTGACATCGCCCGGCAACAAGACTTTGCGAATCGTCAACTCATT
Organism: Spongiibacteraceae bacterium; assembly: GCA_041546665.1. Classification (GTDB taxonomy): domain Bacteria; phylum Pseudomonadota; class Gammaproteobacteria; order Pseudomonadales; family Spongiibacteraceae; genus Spongiibacter. Next base: position 6,993 of record JBFEVY010000165.1, read on the forward strand.
CACCGTCAGGGTGCCGGTTTTATCCGAGCAGATAAACGTACAGGAGCCCAGCGCCTCCACCGCAACCAGCTTGCGAATAATCACATCGTGGTGGGCCATACGCCGCATCCCGATAGAGAGCGCCACGGTCAGCGCCGCTGGCAAGCCCTCGGGAATTGCCGATACCGCAAGGCCAATCGCCATCAGCGCCATGGCCTGGGTATCGTAACCGCCGTGCCACATCATCATCGCCACCAGCAACACAATGGTCACACCAATGGCTGCCGCGGTCTGGTAGGTAAAACGGCGCACCCGAATCATCAGCGGCGGATCGGCCTCGCGCTGCCCCGCCATCTGGTGGGCGATACTGCCCAGCTCGGTCTCCTCCCCGGTGCTCAGAGTAAGACCGCAGGCCCGCCCGCGAGTAATCACCGTACCGGCGTAACACACCCCGGTGCGATCACTCAGGGGCAGCTTGCTGTCCGTCGGGCCATCGGCATCCTTTTCAACCGTCACCGACTCACCGGTCAGCATCGACTCGTCCGCACCCAGTTCCCGGGCCGAAATCAGCTGCAAATCCGCCGGCACCCGATCTCCCGAGGCCAGCAAGGCCAGGTCGCCGGGCACCACCTCCTCGCTATCGATCTGGATGGTGCGGCCATCGCGAATAACCTTGCTCTTGCCCCGCACCAGGTTGCGCAGGGCCGCCGCCGAACGCTGCGCGGAGTGTTCCTGAATCGTGCCGATCACCGCGTTCAGCAATAGCACCACAACAATAAAAATACCGTTGGGCACCTGCTTGAGCACAAACGAGGCAATCGCCGCGACCAGCAAAATATAAATAAACGGGCTGAGAAACTGACGCAAAAAGATCGTCGCGGCACCCGGCAAGGGGGGCTCAGGCAAGCGATTTAACCCGTATTCCGCGAGGCGCTGGCGGGCCTCGTCGGAACTCAGCCCATGCTGGGGATCGTGTTCGGTTAGCTCGCTTGCACTCATACTGCTGGCATCTCTCAATCAAGAAATTGAAGCCCTAT
>JBFEVY010000287.1:0-4737 GCA_041546665.1 Spongiibacteraceae bacterium
TGAGCCGCGGCCAGAAAAATCTTGATGAGCATCTCGGCCCCATGATTGAGGCGGGTTTGTCGGTTGTGCCGGTTGCCGCCGACGTGGAAACCGCTGAAGGTGTTGAAGCCGTGATGGCTCGTGTCAGGGAGACAGAAGGCGAGCTCTATGGTCTGGTTGCTGTAGTGGGCGGCGGTGCGCCGCAGACCTGGGGGCCGTCGACCTCGGTTTCCCGACCGGACTGGCAGGCGCTGTTTTCCAAAAACCTGGAATCCATGTTTTTTATCAGTCAGGCCGTGGCGGCGGAGCTGAAACACCAGGGGCTGCCGGGCTCGATTGTGGCGATATCCTCGATAACCGCACTGGCCGCCCAGCCCTACAATATTGCTTACGGCGCCGCAAAGGCTGCGGTGTTGTCAGTGGTGCGTACCATGGCGCTGGAACTGGTAGGCGACAATATCCGCGTCAATGCCGTGGCGCCGGGCGCAATGGTCAGTCCGGCGTCTCTGTTGCCGCCCGATCCCGAGTTGGAGCGCCGCGCGATTCCCATGGGGCGCAAAGGTGAACTGAAAGAAGTGGCGGGGACCGTGTTGTTCTTGCTATCGGATCTGGCGGGATATATGACCGGTCAGACTCTTACTGTCGACGGAGGCATCAGCCTCAAGGGGCCGCATCTGGCAGAGGATAATACGCCGGTCCTGATCACTAATCAGGATTTTCTCAATGCCATGAAAGGTGGCTAGAGCCGATTAATCAGCAGGTGTATCCCGCCTTCGCGGGAGCACAGTTTGTTAGGGTGGTCGATACAGTCCACCGGGAAATAAATAGAGGTAAACAGGAGTCGATATGACTGATAAAACACTGGACTGTTCCGATCTTGATCAATACATGGGCAAGCCGATTGCGCCGGCGCGCATGAAGGAGCCGCTGCACAATAACGATTTTCGGCGCTGGGTACAGGCCATGCACTACCCGAATCTGTTGCACTACGATCACGATTTTGCCGCGGAAGGTCGTTATGGTCGCCTGGTGGCGCCGCAGTCCTTTGCGGTAGCGACCGATGATGGCCACGGTGCCGGCCCGGCCTGTGTCGGCTGTATTCCTGAGTCGCACCTGATTTTTGGTGGCGATGAGTGGTGGTTCTACGGGCCGCGTATTTTTGCCGGTGACGAAATTACCAATGAAAAAGTCCCCTATGACTATGTAGTAAAAAACACTGGATTTGCCGGTCCGACCTGTTTCCAACGGGGCGACAATAACTACTACAACCAGAACGGCGACTTTATTGCCAAGCAGCGCTCAACCGCGATTCGCTACAGCGCCGCCGCGGCCCGGGAAATGGCCCAACCCGGTGACAATGCGGACGATCCAGTGTGGACAGAAACTGAGCTGAAGGCATTGGAAGACAAGAAGTACGAATACATCAAAATGATGCACGAGCTGGGGCACGGCAAGCGCTATTGGGAAGACGTCACTATTGGTGACGAACTGCCCCTGCGGGTGATTGGCCCGCACAGTGTCGCCAGCTTTGCCACAGAGTGGCGCGCTTATCTGTTCACCATCTGGGGCGGTACCCATCGTCCGGGAATGGACATGGAAGCCATGGGCTTTACCGAGGAATTTGCTGGCCACGAGAACGACCCGGTGATGGAAAAAGACAACCCCGAGTGGACTGACGGGGCCTACTACGGCCCGTCTCGCGGCCACCTTTTCCCAGAGTGGGCGCGCAAGATTGGTATGGCGCGCGGTTATGGCTACGGCGCTTCGATGGGCGCGTGGCTGCTGGATTATTTCGCAGGTTGGGCCGGTGAGTGGGGGCAGGTTGTACACTGCAACTCGTCTTACCGCGGACCGGCCTTTACCGGTGATGCCACTTTCTTTACCGCCAGCGTCGTTGACAAAATGGTCGATGAAGAGGGGCGCAATCTGGTGCAGGTCGATTGCAAGATGAAATCCCAGACCGGTGCGACCATGGCGACCGCAAAGGCGGAAATCGAGCTGCCCACCAAGTAAACGCGATCTCGAAAGGCCGTTAAAAAGCCTCCGCTGGCACGGCGATTTTTGTGCCAAAAGCGGAGGCTTTGTAGTGTTTGTAGTGATAGGGCACGGTGTTTGTGCCCTCTTTGTTTAGCGACGGGGAGTGATGCAGAGCAACTCAGTTTTGCATCATGCGCGCTTTAGTTTCTGAATCTAAGGGCTCTACGCCCGGGTCCATTTCCATTTTGAAACTGCGGTTCATCATTCCCGCAATCTGATAACAACCCACCAGAAACACCATGTCCATTATCTGCTTGTTTTCATAGCGTTCTGACAAATACCCCCAGGTGGCATCACTGATCGCTCCGTCCCTGTGAAGGTCGTCGGCGACCTGAATCAGGTTGGCATCTTCGGCGCTCCAGCCGGGCGAGTTGGGGCCGTCCTGGATGCGGCGAATTTCCTCATCGCTTATGCCGGCCCGGCGGCCGAGAATGATGTGTTGAATAAATTCATATTCGCCTTTTTTGAGCCAGCTGGTGCGCAGAATCAACAGCTCTTTGTCGCGGGTCGAAATCGAACTGTTGGTGGCGACATGGCAGTTAAAGGTGAGAAAGGCCTTGGCCAGGGCGGGGTAGCGTGCATACACCCCCATGGTATTGCGGCCGCGGTGATCGCCGGTGTTTTCCTGCCACTGTTTCAAGACAAAATCCCGACTGCCGGGAAAGGCGCCGAGGGCGTCGAGGATTTCGTCATCCCACTCGCTCGGTAGAATGGGTTGAATGCGAGAGGCGTGGTCCTGGCCCATGCTGAAACTCCTGATTCTGGTTTTGTATTATGTTTTTTTGCCGGTTCTGGAAGACTAGGGCCTGTTAAGTATACAGTATTGTTGATTAAAGAATAGCGTAGCAACTGTTAAAAAAAGGGCTATTTGCATTCTAGGGTTGGAATTCACTCTAAACCCAATAGCGAGTGAAATCAGCAGGTGCTTGGATTACAGTCAATGCCCGCTTTGCGACAAAAGCGGAGTGTGGTTTTGTCGGAGTGAAAGTCTGCTGCTGGTCAAAAGCGGACAGTCAATAATCCTAAAGCTCTCAAGTCCCAAGGCTGTCGGCAGGGCTTAAAACTCCCTTTCCGCCGCGATTGACCACGTGTGTATAAATTTCCGTTGTTGAAATATCGGAATGGCCGAGAAGCTCCTGGATCGTCCGGAGGTCATAACCCGCTTCGAGCAAATGTGTGGCAAATGAATGTCTCAGACTGTGTGACTTCGCGGGTTTATTGATACCAGCAGCTTGCACGGCTTTCCGTATTTGTTTGGATAAAGCTGACGGGTGTAAGTGATGACGACGCAGAGTGCCCGACCTTGGGTCTTTGCCGATTGTTGTTGACGGGAACAAAAACTGCCAGGCGATATCTGTGGCTGCGCTCGGGCATTTTTTGCTCAAGGCGTTCGGTAGATATACCTCGCCATAACCGTCAAGAAGATCCTGAGCATGTAGTCGTTTTACATGGTCTATTTGCTGTATCAATCGCGACTTGAGTCGTTGAGGTAGCATTGTGGTGCGATCTTTATCGCCCTTGCCGCCACGGACAAAAATATTATTGCTGCCAAAGTCGATATCCTTTACCCGAAGGGATAATAACTCGGCCTTGCGCAGGCCCGTTCCATACATGAGTTCAACCTGAAGACGATGAACACCCCTAAGATGAGAAAGTATCGCCGCGATCTCTTCCCTGCTGTAAACCACCGGTAACCGTTTTGGGGTGGGTGCCGGACTAAACCTCAGATCTCCAACATCTACCCCGATGAACCGCTTGTACATATACACAAGGGCATTTAGCGCAATGCGCTGCGTATTGACTGAACAATTCCGCTGTTCTGCCAGGTGAGACAGAAATGCCTCAATTTCTTGTGAGCCCAGATGCTTGGGGTGCTGACGAGAATGGAAACGGATAAAGTTTTTTATCCAGAACAAATAGGTCTGCTCGGTTCTGTACGCGAGACCGTTTTGTCTGATATGTAACCGAAGCTTGTCAAGAAACCGCGTTGATCCTTGCGCAATTGGTGGGCGGATATCGTCCATAAATACACCCCTATAATACTGGTTTTATATACAGTATTGTGATCTTGGTGTGCAGTCAAGAGCTTGTTCAGTAGAAGCGGGCTCACTAATTCTGGAAACCTTAGTCTAAGCTGTTGATTTCCCGAAATATGGGTTTATGATCGAGCGAAAGGAATTTCAGAAAAATAGAGGGAGCGAGTCTTGCTATCACCGTCGATCAATTCCACAAAATCCTATCAACCCTTTGATAAAAAAGGGGTTTCTGACGTCAATCCGAATTCAATTCTGGAGATAGGGAGCCAAAGTGATATAAGGCCCCGGTCTTCATAATAAAACTGTTATGTGAATTATGCTTGAGATCGGAGCCTTAATTTTCGCAGTCTGGTGCGCGGCGGGTACTGTGCTCACGCTAGCCTGTCACTCTTATTCTGGATATACGGGAATTGAGAGTAGTTCGGCGGCGGTCAAAGAAATTTATACTTGCATCAGGTACAAGTCACTTGAGCATGGAATTACCGAGCCCGCATTAAAAAAGTTGAGAGCCATTTATTGGGTATATAAAGCGTCAGGTTTGGCTCTATCTGTATTTTTTGCGCTGTTAATCATTGGTGTCATCTATGCGGCAATCACATAACAAGCGGCGGTTGTTGCCCCTGCGGGGCTGGGACAGTCAAAAACGCTGCGCTTATTTTGCCTGCCCCAACGCCGGGCGTTAAAA
>JBFEVY010000180.1:0-7381 GCA_041546665.1 Spongiibacteraceae bacterium
TCCACCAAACTGTTGTAAGGCCAATTTAACAGGAGTGGGAGTTTTTCTCTAACCTGAAGGCTAACGTTGAATCCAGTGCAAAACATCCTGGGCCGCCAAAAAGTCCTCGGCGTCCTCGCCCTGCAACATGGCCAGGGTTGCCAACAAACCTGCCTCAACGCACGTCGCCGCTGCCACAGTTACCGAATGCGGTGCGTCCATCACCGGCCAACCGGTCTGGGGATTGAGAACATGGGGGTAGCGCAGGCCATCGCGCAACAGGAAGCGCCGCGCATCGCCGCTGGTTGCGAGCCCGCCGCGTTGCAGTTGAATTCTCGCCGACTGCAGGCCGCCGATATTTTCCACACCGACAACCCAATAGTCCTGATAGCTGGGGGGCGCATTGGCGTAAAGGTCGCCGCCAAAATTTACCAGAATGGGCGCATCTGTGATGTCGCGCACCAGCGCCGCCGCGCGGTCTACCGCGTACTCCTTGCCGATGCCCCCAAAGTCAATCTCCATACCAGCCTGCAATACCAGCTCGGGGGACGACCACCGCACCTGATTCCAGCCGACAATAGGCAGAATTTCGGCAACCTGCTCCCGACTGGGAATGCGACTGCCGCCATCAAACTTCCATACCCGGCGCAGCACGCCGGAAGTCAGATCAAACAGACCATCACTAACCTCGTAGGCGTGGGCGGCAAAGTCGATCAGCTGCGCGGTTTCTCCGTCAACAGTTACCGGCGCACCCTCGGCACTGTTGATCTGGTGAACGATATTGTCGTCGCGGTAGCGACTGAACTTGGTTTCAATCCGCCAGGCCTCCTTGGCAACGGTCTCGCCAATGCGCTGAGCCAGGCCCTCATCCGCGCTGTCGATCAGCACTTCGCAGGGGCTGGCCATGGCCTCAAAGCGACCGACAAAGCCGCGCTCGGATTTTTCCAACTGAAAATTTCGATTCATCGATCTGTTACGGAATTGGCTTCGCGATGTTATCGAGTATCAGCTACCTTGATCGGCATTGCCAGCCTGCGGGTTGTTAAAGGCGGCGAGCACCTTTTCCTTGCTGAGCAACTGTGGCAGCACCACGGCGGGCTTGCCGCCTCCGGGAAAGTAAACGTACAAGGGCACACCCGAGCGATTGTACTGCGCCAGCAATCGGCTCACCTCGGCATCACGTCGGGTCCAGTCCGCCACCATATAACGGATATGACGCTCAGCCATTGCCGCTTTTACCACATCGGTATCCAGTGCAACCCGCTCGTTTGCCTTGCAGGTGATGCACCAATCTGCGGTCACATCGAGGAAAATAGGGCCGCCATCACTTTTTAGGGCCGCGAGCCGATCCGGGCTGTAGGCCAGCGCATCACCTTCTTCCGTTACTGGAAACGCAGTGTCCACCACCTGAGCAGACGCAGACTCGATCGGCCTGAGAACCCCGGACCCCAGAATCGCCGTAGCCCCAATAATCGCTGCGACCGCAACACCGCGGTGATGCCAGTGCATTTTCTTCCAGAAATACAGGGCAATAGCAATCAGCAGACAACCGATCAGCACCAGCATGGCAGCATCGATTCCCGCCTGACGCCCCAATACCCACAGCAACCAGATGCCCGTGAGGTACATCGGAAAGGCCAGCACCTCTTTCAGGGTGACCATCCAGTTACCGGGGCGCGGTAACAGGCGGCCCAGCCCGGGCACAATGGACAGCAACAAAAACGGTGCTGCCATTCCCAGGCCAAGAGCAAAAAATACCGTCAACGCCACTGGCATAGGTTGCGTTAAAGCAAAGCCCAAGGAGGCGCCCATAAAGGGCGCCGTGCAGGGGCTGGCAACCACCACCGCGAGAACCCCGGTAAAAAACGAGCCCGTCATTCCGCCCTTTTCAACCAAGCCCTGACCGACTCCGGCCAAACCGGAGCCCAGTTCAATAGCACCGGAGAAACTCAGCCCCATCAGGAAAAACAGGTACACCAGCGCGGCGACAAACCAGGGCGACTGCAACTGATAACCCCAGCCTAACTCCTGCCCGGACGCACGCAGCAACATCAGCACACCGGCAACAAACATAAAGCTCGACACCGCGCCTGCGGTGTACACCAAGCCGTGCATTCTACGCTCAGCCGGATTGATGTCGGTGCTTTCAAGCAGGCTGATCGCCTTGAGTGCCAATACCGGAAACACACAGGGCATCAGATTGAGAATCAAACCGCCCACAAAAGCCATTGCCGCCATCAACAGCAGGCTAGATTGCAGTGCTTCCGACTCTGGAGCCGCCACTGGCGCAGCAGCAACGGCAGACTCAAGCGCAGGCGTAACCTGCACAGCCGATACCGCAGGGTTATCGCTGACCCGGCTTACAACCCCCGACACGGGGTCGATGCTGTACCAACGGTGATTAGGCGGGTAGCAAAGTCCGGCGTCAGCGCAGCCCTGGGAGCTGACCTTAACGGTGAACGGCTGCTGTGAAGGCAATTGAGTGCGGGTGGCGACCTGGTGATAGTAGACCTCCATTTCACCGAAGTACTCATCCTGCTTCAGTTTGCCCTTGGGAATCTCCAGAGCCAGTTTTTCACTCTGCCCACCGTCAACGCGACTGAGTTTGAAGCGCTTGCCGTAGAGGTAGTAACCATCTGCGATCTGCCAATCCAGAACAAGTTCGTCACCCTGAATTTCTGCCGCTAGCTGATACGCCTGTTCAACGGGCAAGAAATCGCCGCCCGACACCTCGCTACCAGCTGCCACTGCCCAGCAGGACGCCGAGACCAGGCTGACAAGAAATAGCAGTTTGGCAATGAACTTATTCATAGTAAAAACTCTGTCGCTGAAAATAAAAAAAGGGGCGCTTCTACATTAAAAGCGCCCCAAAGCCGTCAAGGTCAGCAGGGCCTGTTCACGCTAATTCGCTTTTCTCTGCTGGCGGCCATTTTTGCCTCCAGCTAGGCGGCAGGCACGCGGTTTAGTCATTCTAAACAAGTGACTGACAACAACGCTGGGGGCAAAAATGGCCCCAGCCCCAAGGGTTGAGCGTAAAAATGCGCCACTCGTCGTTGCTCGTCGCTTATTTGGAAAAACCAAACCTCGCTCCTCGCGCCTAGATTGGCGCATTTTTACGCACAACAGAGATAATCGAATCAGTGTGCACAGGCCCTAGGGAAGCACAACCTTGAACGGGGGGTGCTCAGAAGTCGTAGCTGACGCGCAGCATGACCGCATCCACATCCGGGTAGAGCTCCTGGCGGGTCAATTCACCAAAGGTGCCATCGGGCTCGTTACCGGTTTGCAGATAGTATTCCAACGCTACGCTCCAGCTGTTGTTCGGGTTGTCCTGCCCGTACTCAAGCCCGAAAGTGTAGCCATTGAATTCACCCAGACGATAGTCCGCAGATGCCTCCACTGAGTCATTACCAGCCGTGGGTTGCTGACCATCAATGAAGAATGGCGTGTAGAAATCCGCGGCGCTCTGTTGGTACACCCGCACATGTGGCTCGATATACTGGGTATCTGCGATTTTCCAGCGATAGCGCAGGTCTACCGTGTGCGAGGTGATGCCCCAATCGTCCACCATCAAGCGGTAAGACGCATCCAGCACGTCGCCACCCAGATAGCGTTTGTACTCACCAAAGATGCTGTGCTTCAGGCGGCTGTCGGGGCGGTTTTCATACACCACCGTCGGCAGATTGGGTTCCGCGATATTGGTAAACAGCGGCCGGCCGTCGTTGCCTACGACACTGATGATCTTGTAGGGGTCGGTCAAGTAACCACTGGACTGACTGAGCGAGTAGTTAAACTGGAACAAGCTGTTCTGGTCGATGACCTGGGTCACGCCAACAACCACGTCCACCAGAGTTTTGGTATCGCTGCCACCGTCTTTGGGCTGTGTTACGCCCTCCTCCCGCATCACACCAAAGGCGATCGGCTTGCCACCAACGGGATCAATGGAGTCCATACCCAGAGACAGACCGGCGCTCCAGGTGGTGTTGCCCTTGTTGGTGTCCTTGGCCAGCGAGGAATTTACCGAGAAGGACTGGTAGTCATATTCAGACGAAACATTACCGCCGAGCACCATGGTCAGGTCTTTGGCAACGGGGCGCTCCCAGGACGCATTCAATGCAACACGGGTATCCTTGAAGGATTCATCAAGGGGAATGTCGTTTGCCTTAATGTCATAGCTACCGTGCCCCGAAGGGGTGGTAAAGGTCTGCGGGCGATCCGTGGGTACGGCGCCGCTGCCCGAGGCTCCGGTTAAGGTATCCAGGGTCAGTTTGAAGCTCAGGGTCTCGTCGGTATCGAGTTGTTTTTTAGCAACGATAACCGGCTCAGTGGCGGTTACCCGGTCGGTTTCACTGTAGAACAACAGGGCTGCACTCACATCCCAGTCACCCACGTCGTGTTTGTTCTCTGCCATCGCGACATTGCTGCCGATCAACGCGCAGCTTGCCGCGGCCAGCGACAAACGGATATTTTTCTTTGCAGTTGGTTTCATCATTTATCCCTTACTATTCCGCTCGATCAGTTACAGCCACAACCACCGCCGCCGAAGCTGCGGCCGCCACTGGAGGCTTCTTTACTGAAGTAGATATGATCCTCAAGAGCTGAACGCAGAGGAGCGTTATCGAGCGCCATTTCAGGCTTGGCCAGGTTCTGGCGCTGCCAGGGTTCCACACCCATACTGCTACAGGCAGCCAGCGCACTGCTGGCAAGAAGTACAAAGGCAATTTTTTTCATCGTTGTCTCTCGTCAAATCGTGACTGGATTAATGGGACAGTGCCGCGGTGATTTTCTGTTCAAGGGTCGCAGGGTCTTTCTTGGTAAAGCCCATGTGCTTGAGAATCAATTTGCCATCGCGATCAAACAGAAAGGAGTTCGGCATTCCCGACACACCGTACTTGGAGGCTTGTTTGCCCTTGGGATCGAAAAACACCGGGAAGAGTGGATGGAATTCGTCAATAAATTCGTCGGCGCTGTCGCGGTCTTCGTCGAGGTTGACGGTTACCACAGCCAGTTTGTCGCCATAGCGCGCGACGAGGTCATTCATAAACGGGAAAGAAGCCCGACAGGGGCCGCACCAGGAGGCCCAAAAATCGAGGTAGACAACCTTGCCGCGGTAGGCGCTCAGATCAAACTCGTGATCCTGCGCGGCCTTGTAGCTCGCCGCATTCGCGGGCCCGGCCAAAAACAGGCTAAAAAACAGACTTATCAGAAAGAGGGGAAAGGCGTGCCGCTGTTTCATCTTATTTCCTTAAGAATAGTGACTACCCGCTAAGGTAGATCGCTAAACTTAAGGAAAAATTAAGATAGATTTAATGTGTGCCCACAGCGGCTAGAGCATTAAATTTTCTATATAAATCAACGACCTGGCAAAGTTCCCATCATTTTACAGATAATACTCAGCATCACCTCATCGGCACCGCCGCCAATCGAGGTGAGACGGGTATCCCGGTAAGCCCGGGAGATGGGGTTGTCCCACATAAAGCCCATGCCACCCCAGTACTGCATACAGGCATCGGTCACCTCACGCACCAACCGCCCCACCTTGAGCTTGGCCATTGAGGCTTTCATGGTGACATCCACCCCGTTGATATAGCCTTCCACCGCGTCGTACACCAGCGCCCGCGCGGCCTCAACCTCGGTCTGAAGCTCTGCCATACGGAAATGGATCACCTGATTATCGAGCAAGGGTTTGCCATAGACCTGCCGCTCGCGGGTGTACTCGATGGTCTGCTGGATACAGTTGTCCATCAACACCAGGTTGCCAGCCGCAGCATAGAGGCGTTCTTCCTGAAACTGCTGCATTTGGTAGATAAAGCCCATGCCCTCGTCGCCAATCCGGTGGCGTTGTGGTACCCGCACATCGTCAAAGAACACCTGGGCGGTGTCCGACGAACGCATCCCGAACTTGTTCAGGCGTTCAGAAAAGCTGATCCCCGGAGTATTGCTCGGCACTATAATCAACGACTTATTCACGTGGCGCTTGTCGTCGCTGGTGTTGGCCAGCAGGCAGAGAAAATCCGACTGGGTGGAATTGGTAATCCACATCTTGCTGCCATTGATAATATAGTCGTCGCCATCCTTGCGCGCGGTGGTTTTGATCGCCGCCACATCCGAGCCGGCGTGGGGCTCGCTCACCGCGATAGAACAAACCATGTCACCGGCAATCGCCGGGGCCAAAAACTCCCGTCGCAGCGCGTCACTGCCATGTTTGGCCAGGGCCGGCGTGGCCATATCGGTCTGCACGCCAATCGCCATCGACACGCCGCCGCTGGTGATATTGCCCAGTGCCTCGGAGAACACTACCTGATAACTGTAGTCCAGGCCCATGCCACCATATTCCACCGGCTTGGAAATCCCCAGCAGGCCGAGTTCGCCCATTTTCTTGAACACTTCATGGGCCGGAAAAATGCCCTCAGCCTCCCATTCATCGCCGCGAGGATTGATCTCCTTCTCGATAAACTGGGTCGTGGTATTCCGAATAGCCTGATGCTCTTCGTTGAAAATCATGGATCATTCCCCTGTTTGTTATTTCGATACCTTATTGGCTCAGTGTGTCGGATTTGAGCCCATCGCTTCCAGGCCCTCGCGAATCATCGCAACGACCTGTTGTGGGTCTTCCTGAAACGCCATATGCCCCACCCCGGGGATATCGCGCGCAATGACATGACTTGGCAAGCCGCGCTGACGACGCCGGAATGCCCTTTCCGGATGCAGATTTGAAAATTCCGCGCGCAGTAACAGCACCGGGCAGCGCACCTTTTTCAAGGCCTGCCATATAAACGGCGTATGTTGAAAATTCCACGCTTCCCACTCGCGACTGAAGCGCAGCCGGTATTGGCCATCCTCCGCCGGCACCAGACCGGAAACCGCGTAGTCGCTCATCGCCTGGGGACGAAACCGGCGGTACACCGATTTCTCCCTGTGATACTCCGCAAAGGCCTCCGGGCTTTGCCAGCGCGGCCGCCGGTTTGCGGTGCTCTTCACCAGGCCGGTTTGCGCCATCAACCAGGGCCCGACTCCCCCCAACCAGGGCAGGATGCGACTGGGAACAGTTGCAGGATCTATAAGCACCAGTCCTTTGAACAAGTCCGGGCGCTTTGCCGCAGCCAGCAAATTGACCGTGCCCCCGATGGAATGCCCCATGCCCCAAACCGGTAATTCACCCAACCCTTGATCCCGCCGGTATACGAGAAAGGCAATCAAATCATCGGCGTGCCCCTGCCAACCCGACCGGCCCTGCGGCAGCGGCTGCTCAGGCCAGGCGCCCCGGTTTTCCAGCGCGACAACCCGGTAGCCCTTACCGAACTCATCACTCAAAAACCGGTAGCTGCCCACCGGAAAGCCATTGGCGGCGAGGAAGCAAATCTCCTCTCCGTCGCCATCACCCTCATACCAGCTGGCGAGA
>JBFEVY010000241.1:0-5554 GCA_041546665.1 Spongiibacteraceae bacterium
AATTTTTACTCTGACCCCAATTTTACCCCAATTTTTGTGTGTTCTGCTTTCTTCTCTAGCTTATTGTGTTTTGTGGTAAGTTTCCTTTTGGGAATGCGTTTTTTAGGTTGGATTTTTATTCGAGCGTTTTTATGGATGAAAAGAAAAATATTTTCTGGAAGTATTGTAAATGGCCTTTTGGGATAGAGGCGGAAAGGCATTTGATTAGAAATCCACTTTTCTGGACAGCGGCATCGTTTCCGTTGGTGGTATTTTGCATGATTTCTATTCCGATATGGAAGGAAGTTTGCTGTGAATTTGATTTTTCGTCTTCTGGTTATCTGGGGTTTTCTGAGCTATTTAAATTTCCGATTGCGATTCTGGGGTTGAGCTTTTCTCTTTTGGTTTTGGTGGTCGCTCATCATAGGTCTATGCAATCTGTAAGAGCGATGCAGTTGCAAGACTCTCAAAATAAATTTGTGAATTATTTAAACCATATAAAGTTTTTTGAAGAACGCTTTGAAGGAGGGGGAGCCGACGAGCTAAGGTTCTTTCCTGGGAAAGAGGAAGTCGCCCACATCTACGGAAAACTGTTTCCTTTAGCCAAGACTGGCGATTTTAGTGTGGTGCCATTTGTGGAAGAGTATTTGGATGCGTTAAAGATGTTTAGGCGAACGTCTTTTCCAGTACATATGGCTCCATTTTCTCTGTTGGGGAGAATTTCTATTATCTGTTCGTTGGTTTTTCGTATTTTAGGGCATGAGTCATATCGAACATTAGTAAGTATTGCTGAGTCCGATTTGCGTCGTTTTTTGTTGTTGGGGCTGGAGGTGGTTTCTATTGCGATTCGTCATTCAGGCTGTGATGATGAATTGGTGCTGGTGGCTATGAAGCGGGAAATGCCGAAAATAAATGACTCCGATCTTCCTAGTGAGTGTTCTGGGCTAGTAAGTCAACTAATGGAGGGTGACTCAGTCTGGATTACTTTTGTGCCAAGTGTTGTTGTGCCAGTAGCAAAATCGGGTAACTGGGATGATTTAAAAGAAGCGTTATTCTTATTGCAGGATCTAGAATTAAGTTTGGGTGCGGGAAAGCGGGGAAAGCTTTCAAGAGAGAGTGTTTTGAAAATGCGCGATGTAATGCAGCAAGCTTCAGAGTTCGCGAATCGATATAAATAATGAGTATGCGGGTTAAATTTAAAACGACTTCGTACAACTTGTTTGCAGGAAAAAATCATAAAGCCGCACCTTCAGTACAGCTTTATGATTAAGAATGCTAGTTTGTATAAGCTACCAGCTCAACGCCCCACCAGTCTGATACTCAATTACCCGCGTTTCAAAGAAGTTTTTCTCTTTACGCAAATCCATAATCTCGCTCATCCACGGGAAGGGGTTTTGCGCGCCGGGGAATTGTTCTTTCAGGCCGAGCTGGTTGAGGCGGCGGTTGGCGATGAAGTGGAGGTATTCCTCCATCATGCCGGCATTCATGCCGAGTACGCCGCGGGGCATGGAGTCTTTGGCGTATTCGATCTCGATCTGGGTGCCTTCGACGATCATCTGGCTGACTTCGTCCTGGAACTGGGCGCTCCACAGGTGTGGGTTTTCCAGTTTGATCTGGTTGATCATGTCGATGCCGAAGTTCAGGTGCATGGACTCGTCGCGGAGGATGTACTGGAACTGTTCGGCGACGCCGGTCATTTTGTTGCGGCGGCCCATGGACAGGATCTGGGTGAAGCCACAGTAGAAGAAGATGCCTTCGGTTACGGCGTAGAAGCCGATCAGGTTACGCAGCAGTTCCTGGTCGGTTTCGGGGGTGCCGGTGTGGAAGTTGGGGTCGCCCAGTGAATGGGTATGCTTGAGGCTCCAGGCCGCTTTTTTGGCGATGGAGGGCAGCTCGCGGTACATATTGAAGACTTCGCCTTCGTCCATGCCCAGTGACTCTACACAGTACTGGTAGGCGTGGGTGTGGATGGCTTCTTCAAAGGCCTGGCGCAGCAGGTACTGGCGGCACTCGGGGTTGGTGATATGGCGGTATACGGCCAGCACCAGGTTGTTGGCGACCAGGGAGTCGGCGGTGGAGAAGTAACCCAGTGAGCGCATTACGATGCGGCGCTCGTCGTCGGTGAGGCCTTCTGGGTTTTTCCACAGTGCGATGTCTGCGGTCATGTTCACTTCCTGGGGCATCCAGTGGTTGGCGCAGCCGTCCAGGTATTTCTGCCAGGCCCAGTCGTATTTGAAGGGCACGAGCTGGTTGAGGTCGAGGTGGCAGTTGATGATGCGCTTGTCTTCCACCCGCAGGCGGGCGGCGCCCATTTCCAGATCTTCGAGGCCGGGGGCCACGTCCAGGCTTTCTACCGCGGCATTGGCACGATCAATAATTGAGCCGGCGGAGGTGTCGGCGGCAGGGGGTGTCTGGCTGGCAACGGCGGGCTTGGCGGCAACGGGCGCGGCGGCCTGTGGCGCGGGCTCGGCGACGCTTGCCGCAGCTTGGACTTCAGGCTTGGGCTCGGCTGCCGCAGGTGCTTCCGGCGCGGCGGGCTTTGCGGGTGCGATGGGTTCTTCGCTATCAAAATCATCCCAGCTCAGCATGTTCTCTTCACCTCATTCTTAATGTGTATGAATTCTGTTGTTTGATTGCTGTGTCTTCACGATTGAGCAAAAGGGGCGCCGTGCGCCCCTGGTGTATTGCTTACTGGCACGCTTCGCAGTCAGGGTCATCCAGCGAGCAGGCCTTGGGTACCGGCGCTGCTTCTGCGGCTGCCACGGGTGCTGCCGCGGCGGCGGAGACCTTGTTCATGGAGCCCTGATTGACGGTGGACTTCTCGGTGGAGCTGGCTGCCAATGCGCGGAGGTAGTAGGTGGTTTTGAGGCCACGGAACCACGCCATGCGGTAGGTGATGTCCAGCTTTTTGCCCGAGGCGCCGGCAATGTACAGGTTCAGGGATTGGGCCTGGTCGATCCACTTCTGACGGCGGCTGGCGGAGTCCACCAACCAGCGGGGTTCCACTTCAAAGGCGGTGGCGTACAGGGCTTTGAGGTCGTCCGGAATACGGTCGATTTTCTGCACTGAGCCCTCGTAGTATTTGAGGTCGTTAACCATAACGGCATCCCACAGGCCGCGGGCCTTGAGGTCGCGCACCAGGTAAGGGTTGACCACGGTGAATTCGCCGGAGAGGTTCGATTTTACGTAGAGGTTTTGGTAAGTCGGCTCGATGGACTGCGATACGCCGGTGATGTTGGCGATGGTCGCGGTCGGCGCAATGGCCATTACGTTGGAGTTGCGCATGCCCTGGGATTTCACCGTGGCGCGCAGGCTGTCCCAGTCCAGGGTGCTGCTCTGGTCTACGTCGATATACTCGGCGCCGCGCTCTTCGATCAGAATCTTGATCGAGTCGATGGGCAGTACGCCCTGGCTCCACAGTGAGCCTTCAAAGGTCTGGTAGCTGCCGCGCTCTACCGCCAGGTCGCTGGAGGCCTTGATGGCGTAGTAGCTGATGGCTTCCATGGAGGTGTCGGCAAACTGCACGGCCTCGTCTGAGGAGTAGGGGATGTGCTGCTTGTACAGCGCGTCCTGGAAGCCCATCAGGCCGAGGCCAACGGGGCGGTGCTTGAAGTTGGAGTTCTGGGCCTGGGGTACGCTGTAGTAGTTGATGTCGATAACGTTGTCGAGCATCCGCACAGCGGTTTTAACCGTGGCTTCCAGTTTGGCCAGGTCCAGTTTGCCGTCCACAATGTGCTGGGCGAGGTTGACCGAGCCCAGGTTACAGACCGCAATCTCGTCCTTGTTGGTGTTGAGCGTGATCTCGGTACACAGGTTGGAGGAGTGTACAACACCGGCATGTTGCTGCGGGCTGCGCAGGTTGCAGGGGTCTTTGAAGGTGATCCAGGGGTGGCCGGTTTCAAACAGCATACTCAGGATCTTGCGCCACATATCGGCGGCTTTTACGCGCTTGAACAGCTTCAGTTCGCCGCTGCGAGTCAGCGCTTCGTAGTGGGTGTAACGCTCTTCAAAGGCCTTGCCGACCAGGTCGTGCAGGTCGGGCACATTAGTGGGTGAGAACAGCGTCCACTCGCCATCTTCAAAAACCCGCTTCATAAACAGGTCGGGAATCCAGTTGGCGGTATTCATGTCGTGGGTACGGCGGCGGTCGTCACCGGTGTTTTTGCGCAGTTCGAGGAATTCCTCGATGTCCATGTGCCAGGTTTCCAGGTAGGCACAGACCGCGCCCTTGCGCTTGCCGCCCTGGTTTACCGCTACGGCGGTGTCGTTGACCACTTTCAGGAAGGGCACCACGCCCTGGGATTTGCCGTTGGTGCCTTTGATGTAGGCGCCCAGTCCGCGCACCGGTGTCCAGTCGTTGCCCAGGCCGCCGGCGAATTTGCTCAGCATGGCGTTGTCTTGAATGGCGCCGTAAATGCCGTGCAGGTCGTCGGGCACGGTGGTGAGGTAGCAGCTGGACAGCTGCGGACGCAGGGTGCCGGCGTTGAACAGGGTTGGGGTGGAGCTCATGTAGTCAAAGGAGCTCAGCAGATCGTAGAACTCAATGGCGCGGGCGGTTTTGTCTTCTTCGCGCATGGCCAGGCCCATGGCGACCCGCATAAAGAAAATCTGTGGCAGTTCGATGCGCACTTCATTGCTGTGAATAAAGTAGCGGTCGTACAGGGTTTGCAGACCCAGGTAGTGGAACTGGTGGTCGCGCTCGGGCTTGATGGCCGCGCCCAGCTCGGCGAGGTTGTAGTCGCGCAGTTCCGGTGACAGCAGTTCCAGCTCAATGCCTTTTTCGATATAGACCGGCAGTGCCTTGGGGTAGTACACGGTCATATCGTGTTGGGTGGCGTTTTCGGCTACACCGAGGAAGTTCAGGGCTTCGGCGCGAAGATGGTCCAGCAGCAGGCGGGCGGTTACCAGGCTGTAGTTGTGCTCTTTTTCCACCATGGCGCGGGCGGTAATCACCAGCGAGGTGTTGACGTCTTTCTCGGGTACGCCGTTGTAGAGGCTCTTGAGAGCTTCGTCCAGCACGGCTTCCGCAGAGACATCGCTGAGGCCTTCACAGGCTTCGGCGACGATGAATTCCAGGCGGCCCAGATCCAGCGGCACTTCGCTGCCGTCTTCGCGTTTGACCTTGATGCTGGGGTGGGTTTTGTCCGCTTCGGGGGTCTGGCGGGCGCGCTCATCGGCGCGGGCCGCGCGATATAGTACGTAGCCCCGGGCAATTTTGTGCTCGCCGCTGCGCATCAGGGCCAGTTCAACCTGGTCCTGAATCTCTTCAATGTGGATGGTGCCGCCAGAGGGCATACGGCGCTTGAAGGTGGCGCTGACCTGGTCGGTCAGTTGGGCAACAGTCTCGTGAATGCGGGTCGAGGCGGCGGCGTTGCCCCCTTCCACGGCCAGAAAGGCCTTGGTAATCGCGACGCTGATTTTGTCGTCGGTATAGGGCACAACGGAGCCGTTGCGCTTGATAACACGCAGTTGTCCCGGCGCGGTGGTGTTCAGGTCCTCGCTTTGTGGGGATGAGGGTGGCACGGTGCTGCTGGAGGCACTGCTTTCTTGATAGGTTTGCATTGTCGACCCTTGC
>JBFEVY010000428.1:0-1991 GCA_041546665.1 Spongiibacteraceae bacterium
AGGGGCGGATTGACTGAAACAGGCTAGGGCCTGTTTCATCCCTGCGGGTGGCCTGCGGCCATCTAAAATTCCTGCAGAATTTTATCGAACCGCGGCGGCGGTTCTCATCCGCCCGTGGGGGCTGAGCACAAATTTCGGGCATAAAAAAACCACCCTGAGGTGGATTCTTTAATAAATGGTAGCAAGGGGCGGATTCGAACCGCCGACCCCAACATTATGAGTGTTGTGCTCTAACCAACTGAGCTACCTTGCCACAGGTTCTCCGAGGCGTTGTCCTCGGGAGAGAAGGCGCGCATTTTCCTGACTTAGTGGGAGCTTGTCAAGTAGATGCGGCCCTTGTCAGACATTGAATCGGAAATGGATGACGTCGCCGTCTTTAACTACATAGTCTTTGCCTTCAAGGCGCCATTTTCCGGCGTCTTTGGCGCCCTGTTCGCCGCGGTATTCGATAAAATCGTTGTAGGCAATGACTTCTGCACGAATAAAGCCTTTTTCAAAGTCAGTGTGAATTTTACCAGCTGACTGGGGTGCGGTGGCGCCGATGGGAATGGTCCAGGCGCGGACTTCTTTTACGCCCGCGGTGAAGTAGGTTTGCAGGCCAAGCAGTTCGTAACCTGCTCGTATTACGCGATCCAGGCCGGCTTCTTCCATGCCTAGGTCAGCGAGAAATTCGCCCTTTTCTTCGTCGTCGAGTTCGGCAATTTCAGATTCGAGCTTGTTGCAGATCGGTACAACTATGGCGCCTTCTTCTGCCGCGATTGCGCGTACGGTATCGAGGTGGGCGTTGTCTTCAAAGCCATCCTCGTTGACGTTGGCAATATACATTGTCGGTTTGGTGGTAAGCAGGTGCAGTGTGTCGCAGAGTGCGCGCTCGTTCTCGTCGAGCTGCAGAGACCTTACCGGTTTGCCCTGATCGAGATGGGCTTGCAGCTTCTCCAGCACGGCCTTCATGGCGACGGCGTCTTTGTCGCCGCTCTTGGCGGTGCGGGTCACTTTTTGCAGCTGTTTTTCAACGCTGTCGAGGTCGGCCAGGGCGAGCTCGGTATTGATAACGTCGATGTCGGCGGCGGGGTCGACTTTGTTGGCAACGTGGATAACGTTGTCGTTATCAAAGCAGCGAACCACATGGGCGATGGCGTCGGTCTCGCGGATGTTGGCGAGAAATTTGTTGCCCAGGCCTTCGCCTTTCGAGGCACCTGCAACCAGGCCGGCAATATCGACAAATTCCATGGTGGTTGGCAGTACACGCTCAGGTTTGACAATCTCCGATAGCGCGCTCAGGCGTGGGTCTGGGACAGCGACAATGCCAGAGTTGGGCTCGATGGTGCAAAACGGGAAGTTCTCGGCATCGATGCCCGCCTTTGTCAGCGCATTGAAAAGGGTCGACTTGCCAACGTTGGGAAGTCCGACAATACCGCAATTAAAGCCCATATCGCTTACCTGTATCCTGTTAGAGCGGAGAGTGTTTGAAACTGTGTAACTGATTCATGGCCTTGGCCCAGTCGCCTTTAACGGCATGGGGAAGGCAGCGCAGCGCCTCATCGATGGCGTAATCAATACTGGTGCGGTCATCGCTGCTGGGTTTGCCCAGTACGTAACCGGTAACCTGGTCGGCGCTGCCGGGGTGGCCAATACCGATGCGAAGCCGATGAAAGCCGTTGTTATTGCCCAGTTTGCTGATGGTGTCGCGCAAGCCGTTGTGACCGCCGTGTCCGCCGCCGGTTTTGAAGCGGGCTGTGCCGGGTGGTAGGTCCAGCTCGTCGTGGGCAACCAGAATCTGTTCGGGGGTGATTTTATAGAAACCGGCTAGCGCGGCGATTGCCTGGCCACTGCGGTTCATATACGTGCTGGGTATCAGGAGGCGAATGTCCTGACCGTCCAGAAAAATTCGAGAGGTTTCACCAAAAAAGCGGGGCTCGCTGCTCAGCGGCGAGCCCTGCTGTCTTGCAAGTTCGTGAATAAACCAGGCGCCGGCATTGTGGCGTGTATCC
>JBFEVY010000101.1:0-10437 GCA_041546665.1 Spongiibacteraceae bacterium
GCGCCGGCAGGGCGGGTAGTTGTGAGCCCAGCAAACCCTGGGCGGTGATATCGATACTGCGGGTGATCGAGTCGCCAACATGAATGCTTTCCAGGTCCCGGCTCCAGGTTTCGGAAAACGCGAGGGATTGGGCGGGCAGCCAGACCTGGCCCTGGTAGTCCTTGGGCGGTGGCAGCACCCGCACGCGGTGCGACTGGCTGCGTTTAATCATCAATCTGCCGGGGTCCAGCAGAGAAGAGCGGTAGCCTTCGACCCGCGCCTGCAGGGTCAGTGCGGGAATCTCCAGGTCGCCGCTGGTTTGCGGGAAAATGGCATAGTGACGCTCAATGACCTGATAGTAGCGGCCGTCCACCTGGGTTTGATAGCGGTTTTCGCCGAGGTTTTCGATCACCGCATTGTCCAGCTCCGGCTCATCAAGCGAGGCGTCGAGGAAGTTGACCGAGGTAAAAATCTTGACCGTGTAATCGAGCTGGGCCTGCACGTAGCTGGTTCGCGGGGTGATGTCGGACTCCAGAAACACCTGATCGCTACTGCGCTGTTGCGATTTCAATTCCGGGCGCACACTGATGGTGAGAGGGCGGGTGTGATACTTGCCCATCGGAATCGAAGGAATCGTGAGATCCCCTTCGCGCTTGGGGGCCAGAGTGTAGTCCCACTGGCGGCTGCTGGTAACTTTACCGTTGATGATATTGCTGCGGCTGCTCTGCTGGCGGCGCAGCACGTGAAAATCCTTGGCGAGCGCGCTGACGTCGGGTTCGTCCGAGAACACAATGCTGTCGGCGGAGAGGGTAAGGGTGAAGGTTTCTTCCATGCTGAGCTGGCTGCGATCCACCGAGGCTCTGACCGTGGTCTCCGACAGCGCCGCGCTGCTAAAGGCAAGAAGCCAAAGGCTCAACAGCGCGAGCAGTGCCCGCGTAGCGTAAAAATGGGGTGTGCTTGTCACATACGTCATGGCGGTTGTGAAATCCTAGTCGATCAGTACGGCGCGATCTTGTCGGCGTCGGGCAGTTCGCCTTGTTTATCGCGCTGCCTGGCCTGGTAGTAAAATTTGTTGCGCAGCAGCCCTCCGTCGCTCTCGGGAATATTGCGCAGCCACTGTTCCTGGGCCTGCTCTTCCTCTGAAAGTTTGGCAGGTGCTGCTGCGGCTGCCTGCCCATTGGCCTTTTCCTGCTCGGTCTCATTCGCCGTGGCCTGGGCTGAGTTCGCTGCTTCTGTCGGCGGCGTGTTGCTATCCGCTTGTTGGGCGTAGCGTTCCGCATTGGCCTTTTCCGCTTCGCGCTCGGCGGCGGATTTCTGTTCGGCGCGGCTGTCGTGACTATTGCCAGGCTCATCATTCGGGCTTTGAGTATCCTGCTGCCCCTGCTGCCCCTGCTGCCCCTGCTGCCCCTGCTGCCCCTGCTGCCCCTGCTGCCCCTGCTGCCCCTGCTGATTTTGTTGGCCTTGCTGATTCTGCTGGCCTTCCGAGTTTTCTCCCCCGTCCTGTGGCTGAGACTGTTGGTCGCTGTCGCCGGACTGGGACTGTTGCTGGGACTGCTGTTCCTGCTGCTTTTTCAGGTCCTCTACCAATTGCTTGTTTGTCGAGGCGTCGGCCATATCGGGCTGACGTTTCAGGGCTTCTTCGTAGGAGGCGATGGCCTCATCGAGTTTGCCTGCCTTGGCCAGGGCATTGCCCCGGTTGTAGTGTGCGTCGGCGCTGTCGCTATTGGCAAAGGCCTGGGCGGCGGCGTCGAAGTCGCCGGCGCGGTACAGGGCGCTGCCCTGCCACATGGGGTCGGTGAATTGCTGGGCGGCGCCGGCGGGGTCGCTGTCTATCAGCGCGGCGCCGCGTTGATCCGGGCGTTGCCACAGGTCCTGCCATTCCAGCGCTTCGCCGGCTGGAGGAAAGCTCACCATACCGGCCAGTAAGACCGCTGGAATATAACTGCGGCGGAAGCCCGCCAGACACAGTGGCAGTAAAAGCAATACCAGCCACGGGCCGCCATCGCGCCATTGTTCGAATTGGCGCTGATCTTCATCCGCGCTGGTGTCGGTGGCGCTGTGCTCGGCGAGGGCGGCAATGTCGCTGTCGTCCAGACGGGTTTCCCAGTAGCTACCACCACCGGCACTGGCCAGGTTTTGTAAGGCGCTGCGGTCAAGGCCGGGAACGATGATCTCGCCGCCGCTGTCGCGGGCGAAGCCACCGTCTTCAAGGGGTATCGGTGCGCCTTGCAGGGTGCCGACTGCGAGTACCGAGATGGGAAAGGCGCTACGTGAGGCAAAGCTTTTCAGTGCCGGCCATTGCCCGGAACTGAATCCGTCGCCAATAAAAACGATACGGCCATTATTGCCGGCGCCGCCCTGTTGCAGCAGCTTTTCCGCCTGTTGTAGACCCGCCAGGGGATTGCTGCCCGGCACCGGCATCATGCCCGGCTCCAGCGCGGGAAGCAGGGTCATTAGGGTGTTGCTGTCATCGGTGAGAGGGGCGACCACAAAGGCGTCGCCGGCGCTGGCAACCAGGCCGGTCTGGCCGTCCTTGCGCAGCGTTAGCAAATCGCGAATTTTGTAGCGTGCCTGGGCAAGCCGCGAGGGTTGAATATCTTCGGCGAGCATCGAGGGCGACAGGTCGAGCACGATGATCAGTGCGTCGGCATTGCGCTGCAGTTTGGCTGGCAGTTTTTGCCAGCTTGGGCCGAGCAGGGCGAGCCAGCACAGCAGCGCGGCCAGGGCGGCAACGCCCACCGTTCCCCGGCGCGGCTTGCCGGCATTGCCGTCAATGAGCCAGGGCAGCAAGTCCGGGTCGATATGGTTGCGCCACTGGCGCTGTCGAAACTGCTGACGAGCCAACAGTGCGACGCTGATCAGCAGTGGTATTGCGGTCCACCACAGCGACGGTCTGAGCAGATGAATTTCAGGCATGCTCGTGCCTCCGTGTTGATGCCAGTCCACTGCGCTGCAGCGCAAAGATCAGGCTAAACAGAACGGCGGCAGCCAGTGGCCAATGCAACAACGAACGCTGCGGCCTTAGCATTTCTTGTTCTTGCTCAATGGGCTCCAGCGCGGCGATGGCGCGGTAGGCCGATTGGAGTTCTTCGGGGTCGCGGGCGCGGTAGTACTCGCCGCCGGTTTGCTGGGCGATGCTGCGCAAGGTGTCTTCGTCGAGATCTGCCGAGGGGTTGATTTTGCGGGCGCCGAGTCGGCTGCCAAACAGACCGGGCACTTCCATTTCGGTGGCGCCCATGCCAATGGTGTAGATTTTGATATTTTCCCGCGCGGCCATTTCCGCGGCCTGCAAAGGGGGGAGTGTGCTGGCGGTGTCGGCGCCGTCGGTAAGCAATATCAACACCCGCGCATTTTCCGGCCGCTGTCGCAGGCGCTTGATGGCAAAGCCGATAGCGTCGCCAATTGCAGTGGCCTTGCCGGCGAAGCCCACCTGGGCCTCGCTCATCAGAATATTCAGGGTTTCGGTGTCAAAGGACAGCGGCGACTGAATATAGGCTCGGGAGCCAAACAGGATCAGCCCCAGCTTGTCGCCCTTGCGCTGCTGAACAAAGGCATTGACTACGGCCTTGACCACGGTGAGACGGGGCAGGCCCTCGCCCTGAATCACCATATCTTCCTGCCCCATTGAGCCGGAAATATCCACCCCAAGCATCAGGTCTCGGCCGCTGGTGTGCAAGGGTACGGGCTCGCCCAGCCACAGTGGACGGCTGGCGGCGAGCAGCAGTGACAGCCAGAGCAAGCTCATTACGATCAGGCTGCCGCGTTGCTGCTGCGTTGCATTGCCGCCTCCGGAAAGGCTGCGCAGTTCGTCAAAAAACGGCACGCGTAAGGCGCCGCTGGTGGTGCTGTTGTCCTGTTGCGATGACGAGCTGCGGCTGAAAAAGCGCAGTAGCAGCGGCAGTGGTAGAAGGGCAAAGACCCACGGCCACTGCAGCTCCAGGTTACCTAGCTGAAGGCTGTGTTCAAGCATGACTGGCCTCCTGTGTAGCGTCTGCCGCAGGGCTGTGTGCTGCGGCTGCGGGGCGCGTCTGGCGGCGAATCCAGTTGCGGCACTGGCGAAGTGTCAGGGGGCGGTCAATACGGGTTGAGCTGCCTGCGTAGCAACACTGTAAAAGTTGCTGTTGGCAGGCTTCGTCGAAATCGGCGTCCGCCGTGTCGCGTAAAAAGCTCAGCCATGCGCTGCTGGTCAAGCCCGCGATGTCGATGCCGTGGCGTCGTATTGCAACCCGACGCAGTAATTGATTCAAGGCGGTGGCGAAGGCCCGATTGTCTTGCAGCGTATCAATATGTGCGAGTTCTTCAAGCGCTGCGCGACGCCATGCCAGCGCGCGGTGACGGCGGCGCCACCACCAGACGATGAGAAGTAGCGTAGCGGTGACGAGGCCGATAAGCAGCCACCAGCCCACCGCCCAGGGAAAGGCTGAAACGGGTTCAGGCAGGTGGATGTCGGCCAGTTGGTCGAGGGGGCTAGTCGCGGGTGCCACTGCGGGATTGGTCATTGGCAATGGAGAGCTCATGATAGGCGGAGCCCCCGTTGCAGTGTATCGAACAGGTTCTGGTCGGTGCTGAGTGGAAGTTGAAATATCCGGCCACGGCGCAGACTGCTGGCGAGCGCGTCAATTCTGTGTTGATACTGCTGGCGATAGCGTTCGCGTAGCGTGGGATTCAGATCCAGGGACAGGCGTTCGCGGCCGTTACTCAATGGGTAAACGCCCCCCGGTAGTTCGGATTCCAGTGGGTCGGAAATCGGCAGGGCAATTACGTCGTTGTGGCGGGCGAGCAGGTGGAGCTGGCGCTCGGCATCCTGGTCATAATGTTGGAAATCGCTGATGACAAACACCGTCGAGCCTGGCTGGGTAATACGGCGGAGTTCTTCAAAACTGTTTGCAAGCGGTGTTGCGGCACCCTCTGGCTGCGCTTCGCCCAGCTGTTGATTGGCTTGGGCGGCGTGGTGCAAAAGGTGTAACACGGCGCGTTGGCTTCGTCGGGGGCGGACTTCCCAATGGCTTTGATCTGAAAAGATTAGCCCGCCGACCCGGTCGTTGCTTTCCAGTCCGGCCCAGGCCAGCAGCGCCGCGGTGTGGCAGGCCAGAACGGATTTAAAACAATTACGACTGCCAAAAAACATTCCGCTGCGCTGGTCCAGGCAGAGGATAATCGGGCGCTCGCGTTCCTCTTCAAATATTTTGGTGTGGGCTTTGGTTGTGCGGGCGGTGACCCGCCAGTCGATATGACGTATCTCGTCGCCGCCCTGATATTCCCGAACGTGGTGAAAACTGAGACCGCGGCCTTTAAAGGGCGCCGGGTGTTGCCCGGTTTGGGGGCCGAAGCGGCGGGGTTTCTTGCTCAAGGACAG
The DNA here is from genome assembly GCA_041546665.1 of Spongiibacteraceae bacterium. Lineage (GTDB taxonomy): Bacteria > Pseudomonadota > Gammaproteobacteria > Pseudomonadales > Spongiibacteraceae > Spongiibacter. Next base: position 5,336 of record JBFEVY010000101.1, read on the forward strand.
GCGCTGGGCGTCGAAGCGGCAGCGTATCAATGTTGGTTGATCGACTACCGCGCCTTTTACGGCGGCAATGCCGTGACGTCTCACCTTGGTTGCTGTTTCCGTCAAGCTGCCAGCTCCATCAGGCGACGGGGACGCGGCTCAGCAGCCGGTCGATAATACGGTCTTTATCAATGCCATCCGCTTCGGCTTCAAAACTGAGGATAAGGCGGTGGCGCAGCACATCGTGGGCTACCGCCTGCACATCATCGGGGCTGACATAGTCGCGGCCAAGAAGCCAGGCGTGCGCGCGTGCACAGCGATCCAGCGCTATTGTTGCCCGGGGGCTGGCGCCGACGTAGAGCCAGCTGGCGAGCTCACTGTCGTATTGGGCGGGCTCGCGGCTGGCGATTACCAGTTGCACAATGTACTGCTCGACCGCTTCGGCCATATGCAGATTGAGCACACTCTCGCGCGCCTGCAGCAGCGCTTCCTGACTGATGATTTCGGGTTTGGCGACATCGCCCCGGGCCTCTGCGCGGACTCGGCGCAGAATTTCCAGCTCCGCCTCGGCATTGGGGTAGCCCACGTTGACGTGCATCAGGAAGCGGTCCAGCTGCGCTTCGGGGAGTGGGTAGGTGCCTTCTTGCTCCAGCGGGTTCTGGGTGGCCATTACCAGGAATAGGCGGGGCAGGTCGAGGGTGTTGCTACCGATACTGACCTGGCGTTCTGCCATGGCTTCGAGAAGCGCCGATTGCACTTTTGCCGGCGCCCGGTTGATCTCGTCTGCCAGCACCAGATTGTGAAAGATCGGGCCGCGCTGGAATTCAAAGCTACCGGTTTCGGGACGGTAAATCTCGCTGCCGGTCACATCGCCGGGCAACAGATCCGGGGTGAACTGAATGCGTTGAAAACTGCCTTCCACCGCATCGGCCAGGCTGCGAATTGCCTTGGTTTTTGCCAGGCCTGGTGCGCCTTCTACCAGGAGGTGGCCATCGGCAAGCAGGGCGATAAGCAGCCTTTCAACCAGGGCCTGTTGACCGATAATCTGACTTTCCAGCCAGGTTTGCAGTTGGTGGATGGATCGCTGATCCAGCGTGCCGACAGACGTTGCATTGGCCTGGGTTTCCGTCATGTATCGTCCTTTCACGGTGTGCGTTGATCGGGTTTGGGAAAACTGTGACAGCAAAAATGGGGATTTGCTCAAAAAAATTCAAGCGTGTTATTCGGTTTGTTTGCGCAGCAGCCGAAGATGCATGTCGGCGGTGATTCGCAGTGTCTTGAGTGCAGCAATACGTTCCCTGGCTTCGGGAGTGGCGCGGTGGATATGCGGGGTCATTTGCAGCAAATGGCGAAGCTGGTCCTGGTCAAGCTCGCTGTGAAACTGCAGTGCCTGTTCAAATACCAGCGGGCCGAGACGTTGCTCGGCCTCGGCGATGGATGGCGGTGGCCGGCGAATGACCTCGGGGTAAATTTCCTGACGCAGTTCGATCAGGTGCTCTGGCCCCGCGTCAACTTGGACGAGCAGCCCGCCGGGCTTTAGCACTCTGGCGAATTCGCCGTAAACCGGAAACCCGAATAGACAAAGCAGCAGATCCTGGCTGTTGTCAGGCAGCGGAATAAGTCGATTGCTGGCAACCAGAGCGTTGATGCCGGGGTAGCGGCTGGCGCAGGCCCGGGTTGCCCACTTGGAAATATCCAGACCCGTAGCGAGCACGGCGCGGTCGTCCGAATCCAATTGTTCGCAGACCATATGCAGGTAATAGCCATCGCCGCAGCCCGCATCCAGTATCGCGACCTCTCGTTGCTGGGCGGAGGCGTTGCGACACAGTTCGGCCAGGCGATTCGCCAGCGGCGCGTAGGCGCCACTGTTAAGGAAGAAGCGCCGTGCGTCGACCATCTCCCGGCTGTCGCCGGGATCGCGGGATTTTTTGAACTGAACCGGAAGCAGGTTGACGTGCCCCTGACGGGCAATATCGAAACTGTGGCCGTTGGCACAGCGCCACTGGGTTTCCTCTCGGGTCATAGGCTCCTGATCCAGGGGGCAGAGCAGTTTTTGAAGCGGGAGCAGTGGCATGGTGGTTCGCGGCTATTTATCGGGCGCCAACTGTACCACAGGACCGCCTTTTCCGCTGTGCAGGGGAAATTCTGCCGATAGTGGTCACTCAGGCACGTTAATTGCTGTTTCCAGCCTGGAAGCCCGCAGAGACGCGGGCTCTAAGGAGCAAGTCATTATTACTATCAGGGGGTTTTGTATGAAAAGCTTTAAACAATATTGCCTGCCCGCGGTGTTTTCACTCGCGGCGCTGGTGTCGCCACTGGCCTTTTCGGCGGAGTGTACTGCGCCGGGTCCGGGTACGTCGCTGCAATTGGGCGGCTGTATGGCGGGTGATACCTTGGTGTTGCGCGGGGTTAACTTTGAAACTGCCTCGGCAGCCTTGACCGCCGATTCCGTTTCGCTGTTGCAAAGTATTGCCGCTGAACTCAAGGCAAACCCGACGGTAAAGGTGGCGATTCAAGGCCATACTGACGCGGTGGGCTCTGAGGAATATAACCTCATGTTGTCGCAAAATCGTGCCGGTTCCGTGGAAGGCTTTCTGGTGGAGGCCGGAGTGAATCCCCGCCAGTTGGAGCCCGTTGGTTATGGTTTCAGCATGCCGATGGCGGATAATGCGACCACCGCGGGACGCGCGATGAACCGCCGAGTAGAGCTGAAAATGGTGGGAACATTGACGTTAGCGCCGACAAAACCGCAGAAAGTCTTTATTGTCACGCACCATGCCAAGCCCGCGACGTTGACTGTTCCAGTGGGAACCAAGGTCGAGTGGGAAAATTACGACGAGATTTCTCACGATATTGCCTTCGAGGATGGTATGTTGGCGCGTATCTGGACGAAGCCTTGGCAGGGGATGGCGGTCTCCAAGACGTTTAATACGCCTGGCGAGTACCACTACCACTGCACCGTCCACAAAGACGTCAATGGCAAGATTGTCGTAAAGCCGGTTGGCGCAGATGTGGCAATGACCGAGGGACCGGTGTTCGGTGGGCAGACTATGTCATCCTTTAAGGCTGAGTAACAGCGCACAGCCTTATTCAAGCACTGTGTGTCTGGATGTGAGACCATTATACGGGGCCGAGGTCCCGTATAATGGTTAATTTGTTTACGACACGATAGTGTCAGAGACTGCCGGTATTGGTGGTGTTCACGGCTAGGGAGAAAGGCGATGTTTTGTGGTGATCTGTTCTGTATTTGCTTGTTTGGTAATACCTGTTTTCACCTTCTTGTGCTTTAGTTTGGCGCTTTGATGCACTAAAAATGCACTTTATGTTTTGTGCTGAAGCCAGCGAATATGCCTTATTCCGCGGCAACAGCGCGGTCGCTGCACCAGTGGCGCAAAGCGGCGAGCTTTTCCGCCATGGTGATCGACAGCGGCACGGTGTTCTGGATTTCCTCAATGATGTGGGGGGAGCTTAGCACCTCTTCCCGAGCCCGGGCGGTGTATCCCGCTGAAACGATTGCTTGTTCAATTTCCGCACCGGTAAACCCATCACTGGCAGCAGCCATTGCTGCGAGTTCAAATTCCTCTGGCGAGTAATCCCGTTTCGCGAGATGGATGCGAAAGATCTCTTCGCGCACTTCGGTACTGGGGAGGTCGACGAAGAAAATCTCGTCCAGGCGCCCTTTGCGAATCAGCTCGGGAGGCAGGTGTTCGATTTCATTGGCAGTAGCGACGATAAACACGGCGTGTTGTTTCTCCGCCATCCAGGTCAGCAGGGTGCCGAGCACCCTTCGGGCGGTGCCGCCATCGTGGTTGTCGCCGCCGATTCCTTTTTCGATTTCATCTATCCACAGCACGCAGGGTGACATGGTATCGGCCAGCGCGAGTGCTTCCCTGACATTGCGTTCAGATTCGCCGAAGAATTTGTTGTACAAGGCGCCCATATCCATGCGCAGCAGGGGAAGGCCCCACAGGCCTGCTACGGCCTTGGCGGCGAGGCTCTTGCCGCCGCCCTGAACACCCACCAGCATTATGCCACGGGGGGCATCGCGGGATTGTTTGAGAAACGCGTGTTCACGCTTGTGCAGCCATTTACGCAGGCTATTCAGTCCGCCAACATTGGCGAAGCTGTCGGTATCAAATTCAAAACTGAGTACACCTTCCATGTCCATCAGCTCGAATTTGGCCTTGTTTACCGCTTGCAGGTCTGAGTGGGTGATGGCGCCATCCTGGTAGATCGCGCTGCGCGCGAGCTTGCGGGCGTCGGCCAGGGGCAGGCCGCGCAGATTGTTGACCAGTTTGTTTAGCGCATCGCGATTGGTTTTGACTTTGCGGCCGGTGTCCTTGGCAAATTGCTCGGCTTCGCGGTGTACGGCAGCGAGGAGTTTGTGGTCCTCCGGCATGGCCAGTGAAAAGCGGGCGCTGAGGCGTTTGCATTCTGGAGGAATGTCCAGAGCATGGCTTACCAGGGCAAGCCGTTGTCCGGTGCGCTCTGCCTGCATGGCGATCTCTTTGAGCAAGCGGATATTGATGGGCTCGTTGACGAGATAGGGGTGGAAGTCGCAGAGCGCATAGATGCCGGCACTTTCGCTGGCGCGAATATGCTTTAACACGGCTTCGGGCTCGGCGGTATGGGCCAGCTTCGCGGCGCCATCGTAGTCAATTCTGCGCAGACCTTCGGTTACTGACCAGGCGTACACGGGGGTCGACATTTGAATGCCAAGCCGACTCAGTAATTGCAGGGCGCGGGGTTCTTCCCAGGTCTCGATGGCGACAATGGGAATACGCGATTCAAATAGCAGGCGAAGGTCGTGGCTGTTGTTCATAGCGTAGTCATGCTGCGGCGGTGTTATCCCCACAGCATACCAGTCTCACTCAGAAGCAACAGCGCGACGTCGTCTCATTTTTTCTCGCCGAGGGTAGCGGCGCGCAGCTCTTCGAAACTGCGGCGCAGGCAGTCGGCATAGAAGGCCGGGTCGGGCAGCATTTCCCGACAGGCTGTAAAGGAGATGGCCGCGGATCTCGCCCACCCCGACGTCGTGGAGCGCCTTCAGCATCGAGAGGAAGCAGACCTTGTAAGGCGGGACCTGGACGTTGGTGGCCCCCAGGATGAAGGGCTGGTCCCGC
>JBFEVY010000040.1:0-16252 GCA_041546665.1 Spongiibacteraceae bacterium
GCAAGCGCAGATTGCGATCCAGCTGCGCCCGCTCCCCTTCCATCCGAAGTGCACCGGGTTGACTGGCCGCCCGATACAGCATTCGCCCCAGTACCGGCTTTTTGGTCACCCACTGATAAGCGCCACCGTAGCGGACGTCACTGCGTTCCACCCGCGCCGGAGCAAGAGTGTACAGCCATTCGTGAATATCGGATTCAAGGGTGACGGTGTAACGTACACCAGCGCCGCTCATCGTTGGCGGCTCGGCGGTAGACCGCCAGGCCGACCATTTATCCCTGAACCAACGCCGACCATCAAAACTCTCCAGCACCAGGCCGCGCCAATATAATTCTGCGGTGGGGGGCATGTCCGCGCCCTCAAAACTGGCCCGGAAGGCCAGCTCGCCGGACTGACTCAGTTTGGCGATATCACCGAATTCCAGGCTGTCAGACATGCCGGTGCGACCCTGCTGCGAGGGCAATGGCATACTCCACAATGGCCCGATCCGGGGGAATACCAGAAACAGGAATAACATAGTCGGCAGCGCCTGCATCAGCATCAGCGACGACAGTTTGAACATCGGCACGGCGTCACTGCGACCGCGATAGAGCGTCTGCTGCGCGGCGAGAATAACAGTGATCTGCGCCATTGCCAGCAGCACGGTGGCAATGCCCTGATCAAACAGAAAACCGCAGGCGAGAATAAAGTAGCACAGCAACAAAATAAGCCAGTGGTCCCGCGCGGTTTTCAGTTCCAGCAGTTTCAGCACCACCGCCAGGACCAGCATGGCAACCATCGGTTCGACCGCAAACAGATTGCGATACTGCAGGTACAAGCCGACCATCGACAACAGCGCCAGCGCTGCCTTGATCAGTGGATGAGGAAAGCGCCAGCCCGCCGCAATAATCTTCCAGTACCAAAACGCCATCACGGCCCAGACCGCCACGGTCCACACCGGCAGAATCGACAACAACGGCAAGATAACGAACAACTGCGCCAACAGCAGCCATTTGCTGGATTGCGCCTGCTGCTCCGCACTGCGCTCAATCATCGCCGGCTCCCTGGCGACGCAGGTTCACCAAACAACGCCAATTCCCGCAACACGGCTGTCAGATGCGCCGCACCGCTGCCGCTCTCTATCCACACGCCGGGCAGGCGCAAAGCAAAACTGTGACCGCGCTTATCGCTCTCCAATGCCCAGGCACACAGCACACTGAGCCGGTCTTCGACATCAAATTCCGGCAGGCTGTCCCAGTCCAGAATCATTTCCCTGGCCAGTGAGGCCTCGTAGTGTTTGCTCAGTAACTCCTGCCCTTTTGCATAGGCCTTCCAATGGATTCGGCGCGGCGACTCGCCGCGCTGATAGCGCTGAAAGCCGCTGAATTCGTCGCTGTCGCGCAGGCGATCCACCGCGCCGCCCTCGCCTTCGGCGTGGGCGGTTTGCAGCGGACGCAACATCTTTGGCTGGGGGTAAACCAGGCAGTGCCAATCCATCAGGGGACGGCTCCAACAACGGATCAAGCCGAGGGGAAAATCCGAGCGCAGATACAAACGCCCAGGCGTCAGGTAGCCCCGGTGTTGACTTGGCCAGGGCAGACGCACATCGATTCGCTGATTGGGCTGCTCCATATCGCGTACGCTCACCGGGTCGTTGATAAAGCCAAATTGCAGCTGATGTCGCGCTCGTTTGCCGCTGTCCACCAGCAGGTGGAAATGGGCCAGCTCACCGGCAAACACCGGTTCAGCGCTGCCGGCACTCAAGCGAATACCCGACAAATTTGCAAAGGTGTGGAGAATGCTGACAATCAGGAGGCTGAACAGACTAAAACAGAGTGCGAAGACGAGATTGTTCTGATAATTGATCGCCAGTACCAGCAACATCAACAGCAGAACTAAAAAGCCAAGCCCGACCCGCGACGGAAAAATAAAGACTTTTTTCTGATCCAGGGTGAGTTGCTGGCGGGGAGGACTGCGCTTGGCCAGCCACGCATCAAAGCGCCGGTTAACGATCCCCTTCAGCACCGCGACCGGGCTTTTCATGCGGCTCCGTTAGACCAGCACGGGAACCTGAGTGAGCATGCGCTGCACAAGGTCACTGCCCTCCGCCCTCTGGTCCCCGGCCGCCTGCAAACGGTGCGCGGCAACCGGCTCCAGAACCTGTTGTACATCGTCAGGCAGTAGGTAATCCCGCCCTTCAAGTAATACCCAGGCCTTCGCCGCCTGCAACAAAGCCAGCGCAGCCCGGGTCGAGAGACCAAAGGCAAAATGGGCGTCTTCGCGACTGAAGGCAATCAAACGCTGCATATAACTAACCACGCTCGGGCGCACTTCGATATCGCTGACCCGCGCCCTGAGCTCGCGAATCTTCTCCGCATTGAGCAGCGTGCGCAGTTCGCCGAGATGTTGCCTGGGGTCGCCCCCCTCCAGCAATTGGCGCTCGGATCGCTCATCGGGATAACCGAGGGAAATGCACATCAAAAAGCGGTCGAGTTGGGACTCCGGCAAGGGAAAGGTACCGGACTGAAACCAGGGGTTCTGGGTAGCCATGACGAAAAACGGATTCGGCAGGGCCCGGGTTTCGCCTTCAATTGTTACCTGCTGTTCAGCCATAGCCTCCAGCAGCGCACTCTGAGTTTTGGGGCTGGCGCGATTGATTTCATCCACCAGCAGAAACTCGGTAAATACCGGCCCGGGGTGAAAGTGAAAAGCATTGGTGTTGCGGTCAAACACCGACACACCCAATACATCTGAGGGCAAGAGGTCGCTGGTGAACTGTACCCTCTGGTATCCCAGCCCGATCACCTTAGCAAACACCTGGGCCAGGGTTGTCTTCCCTACCCCGGGTAAATCCTCAACGAGAACGTGGCCGCCTGCCAGCAGGCAACACAGGGTTTGCTGGATTTGCCGGGATTTACCCAGCACGATTTTCCCTACCTCAGCACTGACGTCCCGAAGCAGGGTTACATCAGCCGCAGAATCAGACGGCATCAAGACCTCGTTGCATGTCTTTCTTCAAATCGACAATATCTTCCAGACCCACCGCCACGCGAATCAGGTTTTCAGTAATACCCGCGGAGGCCTTTTCATCATCAGACAGGCGGCCGTGGGTCGTCGTTGCCGGGTGAACGATGGTGGTTTTCGCATCGCCCAGATTGGCAGTGATTGACACCAGACGGGTGGCGTCGATAAATCGCCAGGCCTCATCGCGCCCCCCCTTCACCCGAAATGACAATACCCCGCCAAACGCCCGCTGCTGGCTCGCCGCCAACTCGTGCTGGGGGTGGTCCGGGAGGCCGGAATAAAAGACGTGTTCAATCTTGCCCTGTTGCTGCAACCAGGTCGCCAGCGCCAGGGCGTTGCTGCTGTGGGCGTCCATTCTCAGGCGCAGGGTTTCCAGGCCTTTCAGAAAAACCCAGGCGTTAAAGGGGCTCATCGAGGGGCCGGCACTGCGAATAAAACCGAGCACTTCATCCATTTGTTCGCGGCGCCCTACCACTGCGCCGCCGACGCAGCGGCCCTGACCGTCGAGGTATTTGGTCGCCGAGTGAACAACAATATCCGCGCCCAATGCCAATGGCGTTTGCAGCGCCGGCGTACAGAAACAGTTGTCCACGACCAGCAAACAGCCCTTCTCCCTGGCCAGCGCCGAAAGCGCACGAATATCGGCAATTTCAGACAGCGGATTGGAAGGGGTCTCCAGAAACAGTAACCGGGTATTGGCCGTGATGGCCCCGCGCCAGGCGTCGAGGTCCAGTGGCGAAACAAAGGTCGTTGTTACACCGAGCTTGCCCATAAACTTGTTGAGCAGCACCGTCGTGGTTCCGAACACGCTGCGCGAACATGCGATATGGTCGCCGGACTTTAGCAGCGCCATGCAAGTGCTGAGGATGGCCGCCATGCCAGACGATGTTGCCACCGCCATTTCGCCGCCTTCCAGCGCTGCGATGCGCTCCTCAAAGGTCCGCACCGTGGGGTTGGTATAGCGGGAGTAGACATTGCCGGGCTGATCGCCGGAAAACCGCGCTGCAGCTTCCGCCGCCGAGCCAAACACATAGCTGGATGTGGTAAAAATGGGTTCGGCGTGCTCGCCTTCTGCGGTACGCGTCTGCCCCGCCCGCACGGCGCGGGTATCGAGCTCTGCCTCGGCCAGCACCGCCAGCCGCTGCTGTTGATAATTGTCGCTCATTGTTTTTCCATCGAGACGCGCTACGACGCGTCGTTGTGCAAGCCTATCAGGGCGCCGTCGCCAATCGCGGCATTGCGCGCCGCCTGGCTGTCGTCGTTGCGGTCCGCTTCCAGCTGATCCAGGTAATCCTGATCGACATCGCCGGTGACATATTTGCCGTCAAACACCGCGCAATCGAAGCCGTTAACACCGGGGTTACCCTCAGCCGAACACTCTTGCAGGTCTTTCAGGTCCTGATAGAGCAGCCAGTCGGCGCCAATTTCCAGCCGAATTTCTTCAAGGCTACGACCATGCGCAATCAACTCGTTAGCTGATGGCATATCAATACCATAAACATTGGGATAACGCACCGGCGGTGCCGCGGAGGCAAAATACACCTTGGCGGCGCCGGCATCCCGCGCCATCTCGATAATCTGCTGACAGGTGGTGCCGCGAACAATGGAGTCGTCGACCAGCATGACGTTCTTGTCTTTAAACTCCAGGCCGATGGCATTGAGCTTTTGCTTGACCGATTTTTTGCGGGCACTCTGCCCCGGCATAATAAAGGTACGGCCGATATAACGGTTTTTCACCAGGCCTTCGCGGAACTTCACCCCCAGTCTCGCAGCCATCGACTGCGCCGCAATCCGGCTGGAATCCGGAATGGGGACGATAACATCGATATCGTGATCCGGGTGCTCGCGCAGTATCTTGTCGGCCAAGCGCTCGCCCTGACGCAGACGGGATTTGTAGACCGAGATGCCGTCCATAATGGAATCCGGACGGGCAAAGTAGACATGCTCGAAAATACAGGGGCGCAGCTGCGGGTTTTCCGCACACTGGCGGATGTGCAGTTTGCCATTGGCGTCGATGAATACCGCCTCTCCCGGCGCAACATCGGCAATCAGTTTAAAGCCCAGGGCATCCAGCGCGACGCTTTCTGAAGCCAGCATATATTCTTTACCGGCGGCCGTTTCGCGCACGCCGTAGACCAGCGGGCGAATGCCATTGGGGTCGCGGAAGCCGACCACACCGTAACTGGCAACCATCGCCACAACCGCATAACCGCCCCGGCAGCGGGTGTGGACACCGCTGACCGCCGCAAACAAATCCTCCGCCGAGGGCACCAGTTTGCCAAGCCGCTGTAATTCGTGGGCAAAAATATTGAGCAGCACCTCCGAGTCGGACTCGGTGTTCAAATGGCGAAGATCCGACTGGAACAACTCACGGCTCAGCGCGCCGGAGTTAGTCAGGTTGCCGTTGTGGGCAAGGCTGATTCCGTAGGGCGAGTTAACGTAAAAAGGTTGCGCAAGTGCAGGAGAAGAACTGCCGGCCGTGGGATAGCGCACATGGGCAATCCCCATATTGCCGGTCAGGCGCTGCATGTGCCGGGTGTGGAAAACATCCCGAACCAGGCCATTGCCCTTGCGCTGGTTGAGCCGCCCATTTTCACAGGTCACAATTCCCGCGGCATCTTGCCCGCGATGCTGAAGCACCGTCAGGGCGTCATAGAGATCCTGATTGACATTGCCCTTTCCAACTATGCCCGCTATACCACACATGCCGCGTTACCTCACTGACGCTAATACTACAATTACCGGGCTTAGGCCCGGTGGTTACTCAGCAACGCTGATCCCCAGGATACCAGGTCGTTGAAACTCTGTTCCGACCAATCCTTCATGACTAAAAATTCCGGTATTAAACGGGATTCCTTCCACCACTGATCCTGCTCGATACCGGCCAATAACGACGGCAACACGACCAGAATCGCCAACACAACAATCAATCCGCGGGCTGCACCAAAAACCATACCCAGCAAGCGGTCGGTGCCGCTTAAGCCGGTGCGTTTGACCATCTCAGCAATGAGATAGGTCGCCAAGCTACCTAAAACAAGGGTGCCGGTGAACAGCAGGATATAGGCGAGAATGTCGCGAATATAGGGCTTTGTCACGTTGGGCGCCAGGAGATCAACCACTGGCTGGTGAAAGGCAACCGCCACAAAAAACGCCAGGGCCCACGAGACCATCGACAGCGCTTCCCGAACGAAGCCCCGCAGCAGACTGATCAACGCCGATACCAGAACAAGAGCAACAATTGCCCAATCTGCCCAATTGAAAATTGTCAGCACTCAGACCGACTCCCCTCGTTGTGAAGACGCGAATTCTAACAAGCCAGAGCCTTCAGCCCAAGCGGCTTTTGTCATCAATCCGCATTCTTGCGATCAGGGTTTGGCTTCGTAGCGCGTAACGATGGATTTCAGGCCTAACTCGCTGTTGATCTTGCGACTTTCGGCCTCAGCCAGGTCTTTTGCCAGAATCGGCCCAACCAGAACCCGATACAGGGTGCGCCCGCTAGTGCTGCGCTGATCGACAAAGGCCTTGTGCCCTTTTGCCTGCAGCTTTTTACGCAGTGAATCCGCATTGGCACTCTGACCAAAACTGCCAACCTGAACCACCCAGGATGTGGGCAGGCCACTTTGGTCCAGTGTGGTTCCTGACGCTTTTTGCGCAGGTGGGGGCACAACCTTTTTGGGTTTCGCCGGTGCGGGTGCAGGTGCTACCGGCGCGACCGGTTTAGGGGCCTCCAGCGTTTTTACACTCTCAGGGATAACAGAGACCGGCACAGGAGCTGGCTCCGGCTCGTCGCTGGGCGGCAATTGCGGCTGGGGCTCAACGATGGGTTCGTCAGCGTCGGGAATGCCCTCGGGCATTTGCGGATCGCGATTCAAGACCGGGTCGATTTGCGGCGCCGGCGGAATCTGACTGGTTCTGTCCAGTTTGTACTCCGCCGGGCTGGTAAATAACAGCGACCACAGGATTACCCCTGCACAGAGTAATACCAGTGTTCCAACCAGCCGTTGTCTCATCATAATTCTGAGTTCCTGTTCCCGGAATTCGCCAGCGCATCCGGGTATCGCGTATTTATTGTTTCCATTGCTTCCGCCACGGTAAAAAATGAGCCGAACACCAATAGCCTGTCACCCTCTTCGAGAGACATCAATCCGCTACCCAGGCTTTCCGCCACCGACTCCCCCACCGACGCTACCGGATACTGCCTCTGCACCAGATTCTCTTGCACGCTCTCCGGCGCTGCCGCCCGCGGATTGTCATGCAATACCGGCAACATCCAACGGTCAATTGCGCCATCGAGCAGGGCCAGCATGTCGTCCACCGCCTTGTCGGCCATCACCGCAAACAGGGCAACCGTCTTGCCGGCAACGGGGTGCGCCGCCAGATAGTCCCGTAGGCAGGCAACCGATGCGGAATTATGGGCGACATCCAACAGAACCTCCACACCAGACAAGCTCAGTGACTGCTGCCGCGCCGGCGCCGCCGCCGATGCAAAGCCCTTGTGAATCGCCGCAAGCGGCACTGGCATATCAAGCAATTGAATAACCTGTAGCACCGTTGCAGCGTTTGCAAGAATCACACGGGGTTTCGGCAGCCCCGCGTAACGAAGCTCAGACTCCTCGCCACAGGCCCACCAAGACCAGTCCTCTTTGTCCTCACGGCAGTCAAAGTCTCGGTAGCGCATATACAAGGGAACGCCCTGCTCTGCCGCGTATTCCGCTATCGACGGCAGCGGCTGGCTGTCGCCAAACACGGCGGGCTTACCCGGCCGCATAATGCCAGCCTTTTCCCGGCCAATCTGATCCCGGTCCGCACCCAGCCAGGACTCGTGATCCAAGGCAATGGAGCTGATCACCGCAATATCGGCGTCGATAATATTGACCGCATCCAGGCGCCCACCAAGGCCGACTTCCAGCAGAACGACGTCGGGCTGCGCCCGAGCAAAAAGCCAGAACGCCGCCAACGTGCCAAATTCAAAATAACTCAGGGAGGTTTCACCCCGCGCCTGGTCTACCGCTGCAAACGCCTCACATAGCGCAGCGTCACTCGCTTCTAGACCAGCAATTTTGACGCGCTCGTTGTAGCGCAATAGATGGGGAGAAGTGTAACAGGCGACCCGGTAACCCGCTGCGGAAAGAATCCCCTCCAGCAAGGCTACACAAGAACCCTTGCCATTGGTGCCAGCCACGGTGATGACCTTCGCGGCGCCAAAATCCAGATCGAGCTCGGCGCCAACAGCGGCTACCCGCTCCAGCCCGAGATCAATACCGCGGGGGTGCAAGGTCTCCAACCACTGCAACCACGCATCGAGTTGCGTAAACCGCATGTCGGAGGAGACCGCTTTCGTCAATTTTTATAGAAAGTCAGATTGCCCAGCACCCGCGACAGGGTGTCGCGCATGTCTGCACGGCGCACAATCATATCGATTGCACCGTGCTCCAACAGGAATTCGCTGCGCTGGAAGCCCGGTGGCAGTTTCTGACGAATGGTTTGCTCAATGATATTGGGGCCGGCAAAACCAGCGCGTGCGCCCGGCTCCGCCACATTGATATCGCCCAGCAGAGCCAGACTCGCCGATACACCACCGTAAATCGGGTCGGTCATTACCGAAATATAGGGCACACTGTTCTGGCGCAGACGCTCCAGCACGGCGCTGGTTTTAGCCATTTGCATCAAGGAGATCAGCGCTTCCTGCATCCGCGCGCCGCCCGAGGCGGAGAAACAGATCAGCGGCTTGCGCTCGCGCAGCGCCACGTTAGCCGCCTGGGTGAATTTCTCTCCCACCGCAGAACCCATCGAACCGCCATGGAAATTGAATTCGAAAGCCACGGTAACAACTGGCAGACCATTAACGGCACCCTTGAAGGCGATCAGCGCATCTTTTTCACCCGTGCTTTTCTGCGCTGCGGTGAGACGGTCGCGATAGCGCTTTTTGTCTTTGAACTTAAGGCGGTCAATTGGCTCGATATTGGTGAGAATTTCTTCGCGCCCTTCTTCGTCGAGAAACAGCGCAATACGACGGCGCGCACCAATACGCATATGGTGGTCGCACTTAGGACACACATCCTGATTGGCTTCCAATTCGGGGCGATATAACACCGCATCGCACTTTACGCACTTTTTCCACAATCCCTCAGGTACTACGCCCTTCCCCTCGCGACGAGCGCTGCTTTCCGCGCGGCGTACCCCAGAGGGGAGAATTTTATCAACCCAGCTCATAGTCCTTTCCTATCATCCGAATACTATTGTCATTCTTGTAATGTGCGCCCGCCCCTATCAGACGGACACCTTTTGGCCAGATCAGACCGCGTCAATCGCGGTGCGAATCTCACCAATCAAACCGCAGGCCGCTTTGGCATCGCCGACATTATTAGCAATCTGCTCCACCAGCGCGCTGCCCACAACAACTCCTTCGCAGTATGGCGCAATTGCCGCAGCAGAGTTGCCATCCTTAATCCCGAAACCGACCGTCACAGGCAGATCAGTATGCGCCTGGATTCTTGCCATTTGCGCCCGCACTGCGTCAACATCGAGATGGCCGGCACCGGTCACGCCCTTGAGCGAAACACAGTATAAATATCCACTCGCCAGGGCAGCGGTTTTGGCAATCCGCTCGTCGGTACTGGTCGGGGCGATCAGAAAAATATTGTCGATTCCCGCCTCGGCGAGCACCGCGCTGAGTTCCTCCGCCTCTTCAGGCGGCAGATCCACAGTCAGCAGACCATCTACGCCCGCCGCGCTGGCGCGCTCTGCAAAGACGCGGTAACCCATATGCTCCACCGGATTGGTGTACCCCATCAACACCACGGGTGTGACCTGATTTTCGCGACGAAATTCCGCCACCGCATCCAAGGTCATTGCCAGCGAGGTGTGATGCACCAGGGCGCGCTCGTGGGCCAGTTGAATCACCGGCCCTTCTGCCATGGGGTCAGAAAACGGTACGCCCAATTCGATAATATCAGCGCCCTGGGCCACCAACTCGCGCATCAGTGCAACCGTTTCAGAGGGCTTGGGGTCTCCCGATACAATATAGGGAACCAGTGCCTTGCGCCCCTGCGCCTTCAGCTCCGCGAACAATCCTGCTAAACGACTCAAAATATTTCCCCGTTATTCAATGCCAATGCCGTCGATAGATGCGACAGTATGGATATCCTTGTCTCCGCGCCCAGAGAGGTTCACAACAATACTCTGTGAGGGCGACATCGTCTTGGCGAGCTTCTCGGCATAGGCCACAGCGTGGCTGGATTCCAGCGCCGGCATAATCCCTTCAACAAGTGTCAACTTGCGGAACGCCGCCAAGGCCTCGTCATCATTAATCGCCACATATTCAACCCGTCCCATATCCTTTAACCAGGAGTGCTCAGGGCCGACACCGGGGTAATCCAGGCCAGCGGAAACCGAATGGGTATGGATAATCTGGCCGTCTTCGTCCTGCATCAGATAGGTACGGTTGCCGTGGAGTACTCCAGGCGTACCTGCACTCAGCGGCGCCGCGTGCTGACCGGTGCTCACACCGTGACCACCCGCTTCAACACCGTACATTGCGACCCCCTCGTCCTCGAGGAAGGGATGGAACAGACCAATCGCGTTGGACCCCCCACCCACACAGGCCACAAGGGCGTCGGGGAGCTTGCCCGTCATTTCCTGGTGCTGACTGCGCGCCTCGCGGCCGATTACCGATTGAAAATCACGGACCAACATCGGGTAGGGATGCGGACCCGCCGCGGTGCCGATAATGTAAAAGGTGTCATCGACATTGGTGACCCAGTCACGCATGGCTTCATTCATGGCGTCTTTCAGGGTGCGCGACCCGGAAGTCACGGAAATCACTTCGGCCCCGAGCAGCTTCATGCGATACACATTCAGCGCCTGACGACGAATATCCTCTTCACCCATAAATACCTGGCAAGACATACCCAGGCGCGCCGCAACGGTTGCCGATGCCACACCGTGCTGTCCCGCTCCGGTTTCGGCGATAACACGGTTTTTACCCATGTATTTTGCCAGCAAGGCCTGACCTACCGTGTTATTCACCTTGTGGGCGCCGGTATGGTTCAGGTCTTCCCGCTTCAGGTAAATCTGTGCGCCGCCGACTTCGCGGGACCAACGCTCTGCGTGATATAGCGGCGATGGCCGACCGACATAGTGGGCCAGGTCGCGATCAAACTCGCGACGAAATTCCGGATCAGCACTTAAACGCTGATACGCCTCGGCCAGTTCATCCAAAGCATGAATCAAGGTCTCGGAGACAAAGCGTCCACCGTATTGGCCAAAATGCCCGCGCCCATCGGGAAAAGCCCGGTAGTCAGGGCGGTTGTTGTCTTGTTTCACTTGTTACTCCCGCATTGCAGCCTTATTGACCGCATCCAAAAATTGTTTCACTTTGGCCGCACTCTTGCGCCCCGGCGCTGCTTCCACACCGCCACTGACATCTACCGCCCAGGGGTGACATGCCTCAATTCCGGCGCCGACATTTTCCGGGTTGAGCCCGCCGGCGAGAATCACCGGCAACGACAAGTCCTCGGGAATCCGATCCCAGTCGAAGCGCTCCCCCGTCCCCCCCGGCACGCCGGGTCGGTAACTGTCCAGCAGTATCGCCCGCGCCGAATGGTAGCATTCAACCTGCGCATGCAGGTCAATACCCTCGCGCATTCTCAACGCCTTGATGTAAGGCCGCTCAAACGCTTCGCAATACTCTGGTGGTTCATCGCCATGAAATTGCAGCAGATCCAGCTGGCAGGCCTTCAGGGTTTGCTCAACAAACGCCTGTTCGGCATTCACAAACAGCCCCACTGAGGTCACAAAGGCGGGCAGCCTACTGATGATCGCCGCCGCGTTTTGGCCATCTACTGCTCTGGGGCTTTTGTCATAGAACACAAACCCGAGCGCGTCAGCCCCCGCATCGGCCGCAGAACGTGCGTCCTCCAGCTGAGTGATGCCACAAATTTTTACGCGGGTACGAAACACTTGGATTTAAGCCGGTTGCGCCAATTAATCTCGGGATTTTAGCAAATCCCCGGCGCCCCTGTCTTTACAAATGGCCGATGAAACCTTATTTGAGAACAATAACTTGCCGGAAATTGCTGTCGCTGACACCGCAGCAATATATGCTGACAGTGCACACACTGACCAAGACGACACCTAGCCCAATATCGCGCCAATAAACGCAGGGCCGAGCGCGGTGGATGGCAGCCCGTATTCGGAGGGATACGTCACGTCGACCAGATACAGACCGTCGGGTCTGGCGGTCACTCCGCCCTGGGTACGATCCCGACTGGCCAGCACCTCCGCCGTCCAGCCTGCGGGCATTTGCCCACTGCCCACCGCCATCAAAACACCGGCGATATTGCGTACCATATGGTGGAGGAAAGCATTGCCCTCCAGGTCGATCAGCACGAAATCCCCAAATCGCGTTACGTTCAAAAAATGGATATTCCGCATTGGCGTGCGGGATTGGCAGGACGCCGCCCGAAAAGCACTGAAATCATTCTCCCCGAGCAAGGCCTGGGCCTCGCGGTGCATCAGCTCGGCGTCCAGCGGCTGATCAAAAAACGTCGCCAAGCCCTGCAAATGCGGGCTGCGCAGCGGTGCGTTGTGAATGAGATAGCGATACCGCCGGGCGGTAGCAGAAAAGCGGGCGTGAAAATCATCGCTGACCGCGCGAACCCATTTCACGGAAACTGACTTGGGCAACTTGGCGTTACAGCCCATCACCAGCGCTTTTTCCGAGCGCGAACAGGGCAAGGTAAAGTGCACAAGCTGATGACTGGCGTGGACGCCCGCATCGGTACGGCCCGCACAGATCAGGCTAACCGGCGCTGCACAGACCTCGACAAGCGCTTGTTCAAGGGCATCCTGAACAGTGGAGACTCGAGGCTTGGCCTGGCTCTGCCAGCCTTTGAACTCGCCGCCCTGATACTCCAGGGCGAGCGCAATTCGTGTCCCCGCAGCAATGGCCTCGCTGGAAAGTCGTCGAAAATCGGTATTCAAACTTGGCGACGCTTATCCCAGGCTATCCAGCAACTGCTGAGCATCCTTACGCTGAGATTCGTTGCCTTCGTTGACAACCTCTTCCAGCATCTCCTTGGCGCCATCACTGTCACCCATATCGACATAAGCGCGCGCCAGATCAAGCTTGGTCGCGACTTCGTCAACATCTGACAACATACTCAGGTCGTCGTCAGAACCGGCGTCATCGGTGGCATCGAATTCATCAAAAACCAGATCTTCCAGTGAAAACTCGCCCGCGTCTTCTGCAGCAGCTTCCTGCCCCTCTGCGGCAGCAAGCATTTCAGAGGCCTCAATGGTGTTCAACTCACCATCCGCATCGGCGTCAGCTACGCCCAACAAGGCATCCAGATCGTCGGCTTCTTCGGTGGTATCCTCATCACCGAGCAGTGGCTCCACTGCCGCTAAAGAAGGAGCATCCTCTTCTGCTTCGACAGCCGCAGACTCCAAACCTGATGCGTCGAGACTGGCTAATTCGGCATCCAGGTCATCGAGGCTAAACGCGTCGAGATCAGCGTTCTCCGTCGGCTCGGCTGATTTTTCAGCCTCTTCAGCCATTGCACCCAGGTCGAGATCCAGGTCATCCAGATCCAGAGCGGATTCATCTTGCTCATCGGCCGCCTCTGCGCCCTCAGCCAAACCAGCTTCACCGAGCAGCGCTTCAAGATCGAGGTCTTCCGCTTCGGCGTCACCGCCTTCTGTATTGGCCTCATCAGTCAATGCGCTTTCTGTGGCAGGTTCATCAAGCTCAAGTTCGTCAAACGCGGCGAGGTCGGCATCGAGGTCATCCAGACTCAATTCTTCGGCGTCGTCTTTTAGCGAATCGGCGTCGCTTTCAGCACCGATTTCGAGATCACCCAGACCGCTAGTGCCAAGGTCAAACTCCTCGCCGTCTTCATCTTCTGAAGAGTCCGCAGTCACGTCCTCTTCCAAATCTGCCAAGGTGAGCTCAGGCTCACCCTCTTCGCTATCGCCTTCAAGGGCCAAATCGTCAAAGCTGAATGCGGATACATCACTTTCGTCGAGTTCGAGCTCAGGCTCCTCGGCACTGGACTCAGCGGACTCCAGCTCAAGTCCGGTACTTTCCTCTTCCAGGTCACCCAACGCGGCGTCGAGGCTATCGTCGAGTTCCGAGAGTTGATCATCCAGTTCATCGAGCGACGCAAAGTCAGTGTCGTCTTGCGCATCCCATTGAGAATCTTCGCTCAACCAGTCGCTGACTCCCTCGATGGCAGACATCGACTCTTTGACCTGACCAACCGCCGCGTCATCACCAAGTGCCTTGAGCTCATCAAAAGCGGTTTTGAAGTTTTCCTGGTCCCGGGTATCGAGGTAGGTATCAATTAACTTCAGGCGCAGCTCGACGTTCTCAGGGTCCTTGGCGATTGCATTGCGCAACATGCTCTGGGCCTGATCGTAGTTGCCATAGGCAATATAGATATCCGCCTCACCGACCACATCACTGGTCTGGGCCTCAACCATGACTTCGGGTTCGGCATCCAGAGCAGGCTCTTCTGCCTCATTTAATGTTTCGAGTTCATCATCTTCCAACGCGGAAAAGTCGAACTGGGAAACCGTGCCTTCAGCTTCATCTTCTTCCAGCTCCGCCGTTTCTTCAAATGCCTGCTCAGCAGGATTTATTTCTTCTGCAACCGCAGGTACCGGAGTGTCAAAGTTATCAAAATCGGCGAGCGATTCGTTAGCCTGCTCGGCGGACTGCGCACGACGGCGAAGCCCCAGCAGCACGAGCAAGAGAAGCAACACACCAGCGCCGATATAGCGGAACAGGTCGTTTTCGTACCACGCCGCAGCGGCTACGCCACTATCGGCCGCAGTAGCTGGCTTGGATTCCGGCTTTTTAGGCTCCGGAGCCGTGGTCACTTCCGGTTTTGCAGCTTCTATTGCGGGAGCCTCCGCCTGCGCCCCACCCGAAGCTGTCGGCAGCGACGCTTTGTCTCCCTCTCCGTCCTGCTGCGCAGCAACGGCGGCAACAGCCTCATCGGTTTCTTGTTCCGCACTAGCTAAGCCGTCATCGCTCTCAGCTGTTGCAGAAGCGCCATCAAGTTCACCGCCTGCGGCCTTCGCCTGCAATGCAGCCAGTTCAGTGTTTTTAAGTGAAATCAGACGCTCCAGAGTTGCGATCTGCTGTTCCATTTCCGCAACACGGCCCTGCATGGCTTCATTTTCCAGCTTGGCCTTTTCAAGAACTTCCTGCTGCTCACGCAGCCGGGTTTCCAACGCGCCATCACCAGAGCCCGCGTCGGCGCCATCACCCGCGCTGGCGACGGAAAACTTTCCGCCCTCAAGCGCACCTTCGGGAGCACTGTTGCCGCTTGCACTGGCGGTAGCATTCACCTGCGGCGCCATTGCCTGGGACTGGGCCTGAGAAGGCGCTCCGGCCTTTTGCGGTGCGGCAGTCTGGCCGCGCCAGATTTTGTTTTGCTTACTGATTTCTGCTACAGCCGCCTGTTGTTCAACAGCCGCCGCTTCCTTTTCAGAGGGCAAACGCAATACATAGCCAGACTTCAGCTGATTAACATTCTCGCCGATAAACGCTTCAGGGTTTTTCTTGAGGATGGCCAGCATGGTCTGTTCGGTGGAAACCGATTGCGAAGGCCTAAACTTGGATGCCAACACCCACATGGTGTCTTTGTGCTGAACGCGGTACTCGTTCGCCTGCTCAGCAGGAGGTAAGTCTGTTTGATTTTGTGCTGGTCGAGGTTGGCCCGCGGCATCACCCACTGCGGCGGGAGCGGTTGTTGTGACCGGGCCACGCGCGCCACCCGGTTCCCGAGTTGATGCGGGGCTAGCGGGCTTTCCCCCGCTGGATACCTCAGCGGCCGTAACCGTGCGCGCCGGGCCATCAGCGAAAACGGGTAAATCCAGCAATACGGTGTATTCACGCAATACCCGACCATTGGGCCAGCGAATTTCAAGAATAAAATCGAGATAGGGCTCAGTCACCTGTCGCTCGGAGGTCACGACGATCCCACTCACACCGTCGGAAACGATATCGACAGTAAACTTCAGTTTTGACAGGAAACCGGTGTATTCGATGCCCGCGCGATCAAAATCATCGTAGCTGGCCAGACTCGCCTTGATCTGATCAGCATCGAGATTGCCGACATCCTTTAACGGTATGAAAGCACGAAACGGCTGATTTAGTGCCGACTCAGGAGCAATCTCCCCGACCCCCAAAGCCATCGCAGTCGAGCATTGAAGCGCCGAGTACAATACTACCGCCTGGGCC
>JBFEVY010000331.1:0-3802 GCA_041546665.1 Spongiibacteraceae bacterium
AATCCCCTTTGAGCTCACCGAGCATCGCAGAAATTCAATGAAAAGGCTTTTAGCGAGGACTGTTTGAGCGAAGCGAGTTCCGCAGCGTTTTTTCATTGAATTTTGAGAAGCGCAGGGCACCCGCAGGGTGAGCGATGGGGCGTGCTTTTTCTTGCTTACTTCTTTTTTCACGAAAAAAAGAAGTAAGTCGCCCAGCAGGGCGAAACCCAGCCCCCACCAAACAAAAAGCCAAAAAAAGCCCGATCACCAAACAGCAATCGAGCCTTTCGATAACGCATCCGGCGGCCAAAACCGCCAAATCAGCGTATCACTTACAGCTTGTCAGAGTTCTCTGCCAGGTAAGCCGCAACACCGTCAGGCGAAGCGTTCATGCCTTTGTCGCCTTTGTTCCAGCCGGCAGGGCACACTTCGCCGTGCTCTTCGTGGAATTGCAGAGCTTCTACCAGACGAACCAGCTCGTCTACGTTACGGCCCAGCGGCAGGTCGTTAACCAGCTGAGAGCGCACCATGCCTTCTTTGTCGATCAGGAAAGCACCGCGGAAAGCAACACCACCGCCCGCTTCAACGTCGTAGGCGCGGCAGATGTCGTGACGAACGTCAGCAGCCATGGTGTAAGTCACAGGACCGATACCGCCATCTTTAATGGCAGTGTTACGCCATGCGTTGTGAGTGAACTGAGAGTCGATAGAAACAGAAATCACTTCCACACCCAGCTCACGGAATTTATCCATGCGGTGATCCAGTGCGATCAGCTCAGACGGACAAACAAATGTGAAATCGAGAGGGTAGAAGAACAGCAGGCCGTATTTGCCTTTAATCGCTTCGCTCAGGGTGAACTCGTCGACAATCTCGCCGTTACCCAAAACTGCAGCACAAGTGAAATCCGGAGCCGGTTTTCCTACTAAAACGCCCATGTTTTACCTCCATTTGGTTGTTATAAAAGACGCCGCTCAGCGCCTCTTTAAAAATACAGACTAAGAAACTGTAGAAGAGCAATCATACACGGGGCCTTATGCGCCGCCCATTGAAATTTACAATTACGGCGATAGCTCCTGACTATCATGCCGTGCAAAAGCGATTGGACAAATAACACTCATTTACAATTGACAAGCATTATCATTTACATTAACTTTGGCATCACAGTTAATAAGGCCAGTTGAGAACCCTTGATGTACGTCTGTATCTGCAAAGGCATCACCGATAAACATATCCGCGACGCAGTCGATAGCGGTGCAAACAGCTTTCGCGAAGTGCGCCAACAGCTCGACCTGGCCAGCCAGTGCGGAAAATGTGGTGTACTTGCCCGGGAAATTTTTGACGAGCACCAGAGCGGTTTTAATCCGGATCTGTGTTACGCAGTGGCGTAACGCTATTGATAACGATTACTTCTTAACTTATCACTTTTTAATATAAATCAAATACTTAGCTTGACCCCTCCGCCCTAAGTGGGCACACTTTCGCTAATTCCCGCACACTCTATCTCGATAAGGACGGCGATCATGAAAGGCGACAGTCAAGTCATCTACCACCTCAATAAAGCCCTAGGCAATGAACTGGTTGCCATCAACCAATATTTTCTGCACTCCAGAATGTTCAAGGACTGGGGCCTGAAAAAACTCGCGGATTACGAGTACCACGAATCCATCGACGAGATGAAGCACGCTGACACCCTGATCGAGCGCATCCTGTTTTTGGAGGGCATCCCCAACCTGCAGGATCTTGGCAAACTGCTGATTGGCGAGAACACCAAGGAAATGCTGGAGTGCGACCTCAGCCTGGAGCTGAAAGCCGTACCGGATTTGAAAGACGGCATCCAGTACTGTGAATCGGTCAGCGACTATGTCAGCCGCGACGTGTTACAGGACATTCTGGAATCGGAAGAAGAACACATCGACTGGCTGGAAACCCAACTGGGCCTGATCGATAAAGTCGGCCTGCAAAACTACCAGCAGGAAATGATGGGCGACCAGGAAAGCTAAGCCTTCCCCCTATCGCGAAAACCCCGGCGCTGATTGTCAGGCCGGGGTTTTTAGCTTTTAGCCGCGTTATTTTTTCGGCGACACATACATCGTAATCTCGGCGTCGAACACCGCCTCGCCCGCCTCATTTTTTACCACCACAGCTACCGGCACCTCTGCTTTTTCGCCCTCGACCACCTCGGGCATTTCCGCATAGCCGCGCAGTGTGCCCTTAGCCGCTTTCAAATAGCGTACGGTCATCCCTGCGGGAATCCACCGCATCCCCCTGGGCATGGAAACCTCAGCGGTTAAACCCGCTGCCGCCTCGGCAAGGTTGCACAGCGCGATGGCGTGAACCCCGCCAAGGTGATTGTGAACACTGCGCCGGTCGCGCAGGCGCACCACCGCACGCCCCACATCGAGCTCCTCGAATCGCGGTTTGATACTGGCAAAATACGGCGCCTTAAAGCACACCGCCTGAGAAAAAGCGCGCTTGCCGCCGGGCAGGCTGGACAAACGACGCCAGGTTTTCAGCATGGGATTCATTGAGCCACTCCACAAGATCGGATGAAGCCCAAAGGTAGCAAGCTAAATCTGGCTTGCCATTGACCGCGGAGCTCGGTTGCGCCGCGACTTGGGTCAAATAGCGAATGCGAACAAGGCGAGCCGCCGTTAGGATTTATGCCAACGGCCGGGTTTGGTCATCCACACCCAGACACCGCCAAGGGCGATCAGCAAGAGCAATATCGCTGCCGCATCCACTAGGTACACCCCAGCCTTACCGAGGATGCGACCACTGTGCAAGTCCAACAACAGGCGCTCCCAGCTTAGGCCCTCGCCGCGATATTGGCGCAATATCTCTGCCCGCAGCGGCGCCGGTGGTGCGCTGGGGCCGACCCAGCTCAACTCGACTGCGGTCACATCGAAACCCAAGCTGATCGAATCCACGCGATAGGTCTCGCCGGCCTGTAAATAGACATCGCCGCCCGACTCCGCCAAGTGCGTCGCCCCTTCAGGCAAACCGCGCCCCAGGTCGACCTGATCGAGCACCGCGCCATCACTGGTCAATAACAACAGCAGATCGTCACACAACGCTGCGATGCCCTCGCGGTATGACACCGCCGCCAACAGTTGCCCTTCACAACTGAGCAACGGCGTCGCATCGAGGAATAACTGCCCCCCGAGGCCGCTCAGCCAATGTTGCCCCAGTTGAAAACTGCGCAACGCCGGCACACTGATACCGTAATGCTGCAAGAGCCAGGGCTGAGAGATATAGCGCTGCTCCAGATGCAGATCGTCGTTATGATTCAGGGCGATGCCGCTGCACACCCACATCACCACAAAGCCCATCAACAACAGGCCAATACGGCGATGCCAACGCAGCAGAAATAGGCGAAAAAAACGGGACTTCACAGCGCGCTACCGCCACTGGAAACAGGATTCACCTCGGCGTCAAACAACAGCGCGAGCCGCGCCACCCACGTGACCGCCCGAACTGACAGGGTGGCGCCGGTAATACCGTCAATGCGTTCGTTTAATCGCAGCTTGTCATTAAGCCCGGCCCCTTCAAACTGCCTGGTAAAGAAGGGATGACGCACTTCCCAGCCACGGCTCTCCCTGAAGGTAAGAATATCGAGGCCGACTATTTTTTGCTCCTCAACCACCACACCAACGGTGATGGGCATCTCCTTACCAATCTCATCCAGCACCCAGGCCGTACGCCCCGCACGCTGCCAATAGCGAACCCGCAACAGCGGAAAATCCCGACCATTGAGTTGACGGATTTTTTCTTTTAACTCGGCCGACAACCAATACACCTTCGCCGCCGGCTCTGGCACTTCGAC
>JBFEVY010000210.1:0-6403 GCA_041546665.1 Spongiibacteraceae bacterium
GCTGAGTTACAGGCCATGACTAATAAGTCGGCATCATGGTGCTGAAACAGGTTTTGGATGCGTTGTTCAATATGTTCGGCCAGGGGCTGTTCCTGCCACTGGCCGTAGGGGAAACCGCCGCGATCCATCACGTACAGCAGCTCGACACCGGGTAGCAGGGCGTGGATTTCAGCGCCGACGCTGAGCGAGCCAACGCCGGAGTCAAAGACCAGTACGCGCGGTGTAGAGCGAGTCGCGGGCAAGCTAGATTTTCCTTATTACAGCAGTTCGAGCATTTTTTCCGCTGCGCTGACGTCGACGCCACCGGCGGGCTCAACGGCGAGATGGGAAACCACGCCGTTGTCGACAATCATCGCAAAGCGCTGGCTGCGGGTACCCATGCCGTAGCCGGAAGCATCCATTTCCAGCCCCAATGCTTTGGTGAACTCAGCGTTGCCATCGCCAACCATCAAAATTTCATCGGCGTTTTGAGCCTTGCCCCAGGCATCCATAACAAAGGCGTCATTTACTGACATGCAGACAATGCTGTCGACGCCCTTGGCTTTGATCTTGTCGGCGTTAACCACATAGCCTGGCAAATGGGTCAGGGAACAGCCCGGAGTAAAGGCACCGGGTACGGCGAACAGTACCACTTTTTTGCCGTCGAACAGCGCCCCGGTTGAGATGTCCTGTGGACCTTTTTCACCCATGATTTTAAGGGTTGCCGCGGGGATCTTATCACCTTGTTGTATCGCCATTGTCCTGTCCTTTTTTGTTGATTATGGGGCTGAAAACACCCTGGTAAGTAGAACCCGCAAGTGTAGCAGAGCCCAATGCTCTTGAAATCTCTTTCGCTCGACCCTATTTAAATAACGCAAGCGGTTGGTTTAAGCGCCGCAAAAACATCTTAGGAGGTGCGTATGAGCAGCTATTTTCCTTTCAGTGTTGTGGATGATCGTTATCGCGATTTGAGCCGCCAGTTTGCGTTGCGGGCCGCCGCGCAGCAGCCGGCGTGGCAACCGCAGGTGGATATCGTCGAGAATGATACGGCCTGGATACTCGCCATGGATGTGCCGGGTGTGGAGCGCGATGCCATTGATATTACTGTGGATAAACAGATTCTCACGGTACGCGCGGAGCGCAAAATTGACTACGGCGAAAATACCACCTCGTCGTGCGAGCGTCGGGCCGGGGAGTCCAGTCGTCATTTCCGACTGCCGGAGTCTGTGGATGCCGACAATATTGCGGCGCGCATTGAAAACGGCGTGCTGACCCTGGAACTGCCCAAGCGGGCGAAGCCTGAGCCGCGCCGTATTACCGTGCAATAACAATTATTGCCGGGTCGCTTGCCTCCGGTTCAGCGCTGTGCTGCAATGCCAGCGCTGAATTCACCGGATTGACCTTTCTGTGCTCCAGCGGGCGCTGAAGGTTTTAGGGGCATTATGTGACTACCGAAACGCGGCGCCAGGATAGCCGTTATCACTGGCAGGTTTTTTTGTTGGCCGTGGGTTTTCTCACCCGACTACCGGTGCCCCCGGACCCGGATTTTTCCGAACAAAAACTCGATAAAACTTCTCCTTATTTTCCTCTGGTCGGCTTGCTGATTGCGCTGCTCTGCGCGGTTGTGGTGTTGCTGGCGAATGCCTTGTTTGACCATCTGTTGTTGGCGGTGTTGCTGTCGGTAGCGGCGTCGCTGCTGATTACCGGCGCATTCCATGAGGATGGTCTTGCCGACAGTGCCGATGGTTTCGGTGGCGGTTGGCAGCGTGATGACGTGCTGCGAATCATGAAGGATTCACGCATCGGCAGCTACGGTACGGTGGCGGTGGTAACCGCGCTGGCGCTGAAGGTCACGGCGTTGAGTGCCCTTGGCAGTGCAGGTGAAGTCGCCGTGGCGCTGCTGTGGGGCCACGGCCTGAGCCGTTGGGTGACGATCTCCTTGTTGATGGATCTGGATTATGTCAGCGGCGAAGGAAAGTCAAAGCCCCTTGCCAGGCAGTTGAGCTCGCGCGAAAGTCTCTGCGCGATGTTGCCCCTTGCCCCCCTGTTGCTTATCAGTCCGCTCCCCTCGCTGTTTTTTATGTTGCCTGCGTTGTTTGTCTTTCGGCTGGGTTACGCCGAGTACCTGCGCCGCCGGATTGGCGGCTATACCGGGGATGCTCTGGGCGCGGCCCAGCAGGTGAGTGAAGTCCTGATCTATTTGGCATTTTTGGTGTAAACCGAGGCTTTCAGGATTTGTTCAGCTTAGCTGTGGTCTTATAAGCATCAGACACAGTAAGTGTTGCGGTGTACGCGCAACCAATAAGAGGGTGTGACAAATGGACAAAACATTTCTGGCAGGATTAGTGATTGGCGTCGGTGCACTGGGCACGGCTGCGGGTATCGGCAGTTACAACCATACAAGCGCGAAGGCGAGCAGCGACGGTGGTGAAGCCGTTGTCGAAGCGCGTCAGGAGTCAGCATCGCCCAGCGATCCGGTGTTTGCCGAGGTAACGTCGGTGGAGCCGATTAAAGAAACCTACTATACCGAGCGTGAAGTTTGCCGAGATGAAATGGTACAAGCGCAGGCGCCGGTACAGGATGAGCAAAAAGTGGCGGGCACCGCCATTGGCGCGATTATCGGTGGCGTTTTGGGCAACCAGGTCGGTGGTGGTTCAGGTAAGAAACTGGCCACTGTTGCCGGTGCGGTAGCAGGCGCCTATGCCGGCCGCAAGGTGCAGGAAGATATGCAGCAGCAGTCGGTGGAGAGCCGTGTGGAAACCTACTGTGATAATGTCAAAGAGCCTCTCCAGCGGATTACGGGCTACCAGGTTAGCTACCGCATTGGTGAGGAGACCGGGTCGCTTGTGATGGCTTCCAAACCCGGCGACACGCTGCCTGTCAAAGACGGCAAGATTGTCACTGAGTCAGTGCCGCCGGCTCCCTAAGGCTGGCGAAAAACACGGGTGACGGGGCCTTAAAGGCGCCCGCCGCCTTTCTTTTTCGCCTGGGCGAACAGCGCCGCCATGGTGCCATTGCCGCCGGCGTTGCTACCAGCATCATTTTGCTTGGCGGGAGCAGGTCTAGAGCCCCTGCGGCGCTCGCCGCGATCACCGCCGCGGTTTTCCGCCTGGTAGTCACTGGCCTGATCGTCCAGGCGCATAGACAGCGCGATGCGCTTGCGCCCCGCATCCACATCCATCACTTTAACCTTGACGATATCGCCGGCCTTGACCACGGTGTGGGGGTCTTTCACGAAGGTGTTGGACAGGGCTGAAATATGCACCAGACCGTCCTGGTGAACGCCGATATCGACAAAGGCACCGAAGTTGGTGACATTGGTGACGGCGCCTTCCAGAATCATATCGGGTTCGAGGTCGGAGATTTTCTCGATGCCGTCCTTGAACTCAGCAGTTTTGAAGTCGGGGCGCGGGTCGCGGCCGGGCTTGTCGAGTTCCTTGATGATGTCGGTTACCGTTGGCACCCCAAAGCGCTCGTCGGCAAATTGGGCGGCGTTAAGGGCCTTGAGGTATTTGCTGTCGCCAATCAGGTTGCGGACTTCGCGGCCGCTGGCGGCGACAATTTTCTCTACCACAGAATAGGATTCGGGGTGTACCGCCGAACTGTCCAGAGGGTTGTCGCCCCCCATTACCCGCAGGAAGCCGGCGGCCTGTTCGAAGGTTTTCGGGCCAAAACGACTGACTTCCAACAGGGTTTCTCGGCTTTTGAACACACCGTGCTGATCGCGGTAGTCGACAATATTGGCGGAGATGGTCTGGTTGAGGCCAGACACCCGTGACAGCAGGGCAGAAGAAGCCGTATTCACGTCGACGCCAACCGCGTTTACACAGTCTTCAACGACCGCTTCCAGGCTTTTTGACAACATGGTCCGAGATACATCGTGTTGGTACTGGCCGACCCCGATGGATTTGGGGTCAATTTTTACCAGTTCTGCCAGTGGGTCCTGCAGGCGCCGTGCGATAGAGATCGCGCCGCGAATGGTAACGTCCAGATCGGGAAATTCCCGAGCCGCATATTCCGAAGCGGAGTAAATGGAGGCACCGGATTCATTGACCATCACGCTGGTGCAGTTCAATTCGGGGCGAGCCTTGAGCAGTTCTTTAACAAAGCGCTCGGTTTCGCGGCTGGCGGTGCCGTTGCCGATGGCGATCAGCTCGATATTGTGTTGCTGAATCAGGTTGAGCAGGATTTTGGCGGATTCGGCAATCTTGTTCTGCGGCTGGTTGGGGAAAATTGCGCAGTGATCCAACAGTTTGCCGGTGGCGTCGAGCACCGCGACTTTTACACCGGTGCGCAGACCGGGGTCGAGGCCGATAGTGGCTTTTTGGCCCGCCGGTGCAGCGAGCAGCAAGTCTTTCAAGTTGCGGGCAAAAACTTCGATTGCCGCCTTGTCGGCCAGCTCGCGAAGTTGTCCAAGCAGGTCGGTTTCCAGGTGGGTGTAGAGTTTGATGCGCCAGGTCCAGCGGACAACTTCTTTGAGCCAGGTGTCGGCAGCGCGACCGAGGTCTTCGATATTCCAGTGCTTGGCAACGATGATTTCACAGGGGTGGGTGGCGTCTTCGTCACCGGCCTTGATGCTGAGGGCGAGAACGCCTTCGTTGCGCCCGCGGAACATGGCGAGGGCCCGGTGAGAAGGCGTCGTTTTCAGGGGTTCGCTGTGTTCAAAGTAGTCGCGGAACTTCTCGCCTTCACTCTCTTTTCCTGCCATGACACTGCTGCTGAGCACACCGTTATCCCATAGGTAGTCGCGAAGTCGCGCCAGCAGGTCGGCATCTTCACTCAATTGTTCCATCAAGATGTACTTGGCGCCGTCCAGCGCGGCCTTGATGTCATTGATCTCGTGTTCGGGGTTGAGGTAGTCCGCGGCGAGGGTGGCGGGGTCGAGGCTGGGATCTCCCAGCAGGGCCTCCGCCAGGGGCCCCAGGCCTGCCTCAATCGCAATTTGTCCCTTGGTGCGGCGCTTGGGCTTGTAGGGCAGGTAAAGGTCTTCAAGCCGGTTTTTGGTGTCGGCGGTCAGAATTTCGCGTTCGAGTTCGGGGGTGAGTTTGTCTTGCTCGCGAATACTGTTCAGAATCGTTTGACGACGGTCTTCCAGTTCGCGCAGATAGGACAGGCGGGACTCCAGATCACGCATTTGGGTGTCGTCGAGGCCGCCGGTAACTTCCTTACGATAACGGGAGATAAAAGGAACGGTTGCACCGTCGTCGAGTAGGCCGATAGCGGCGCTGACCTGGTTTTCCTTGACGCCCAGTTCCTGGGCAATACGGCTGGAAATAGAACTCATTGTGTAAAAAGTACCCTGTATCGCAATAACGAAAGCAGAGCATTATGCAGAAAGCGGCGCGCTCGTGCGAGGCTTGACAAGCGACTAAATTAGTCCGAAGTCAGCGCGGTAAAGAGAGCACAGCACTCCTCGTAAAAATAGCGGTAATCCGGGCGCAGATAGGGAGCAATCAGCGACATTAACTGGAATACCCCCTGGTGGATGAGGTACTCGTTTGACGCGTGCTGAGGGCGCAAATGGGTGTAGTTCAACCAGAATGTCAGATTGAGCGCGACATTATCCGAGAGCCGGTCGATATCGGCGCTGCTCATCTCCAGAATCTCGGCGGTGACAAGCTCTTCAGCCACGGCCCGGGCGGCGCGGCGTTTTAACTCCAGCAATTTTAAAAAGCGTCGTTGAATGTCCGGGTAGCGTTGCAGGATGTCGTTGATATTGCGGTAAAAATAGCGGTGATTGAATACCTGCTCAAACACGATATACAGGTAAAACCAGGCGTCCTGTGGATTGAGGCTCTGTGCCAGCGGCGCTTCAAGAATGTCGACAAGTTCCAGCTCATAGCCGGCGTAGAGCTCGCCAATAATCTGTTCTTTGCCGTGAAAGTGGTAATAGAGATTGCCCGGGCTGATATTCAGCTCGTTGGCAATATCGACCGTCGTGACATTAGGTTCACCCTCACTGTTAAAGAGTGCCAAGCTGGTCAGGAGGATTTTGTCGCGGGTTTTTAGCCCGGGTTTTGCGTTGCTCACGCCGTTGTTGCCGCCTTCCAGTGTGTGATCGTTTTTAAACTGGATAGAGTGTAGCGCATTCCGGGGGATCGCGACCGGGAATCGACTATTTTGTTTTGTTGGAGCGGGTACGCTAGATGACAGCGAACCGCAGTGACCTGCGATTCGCTTTACTGCTCAAGCTATTGCGACCTGGAGTCGGCGGGGGCTTACTCAGCTTTCTGTGGTTTTCTTGGGTGCGGCTTTCTTGCGCGGTGCGGCAGCCTTTTTAGCGGGAGCCTTGGCCGCAGCAGCAGGTGCGCTGGCTTTGCTCAGAGCATTAACTTTCTTGCTCAGGGCATCCAGCTTTTTTTCCAGTCGCGCCAGGTCTTCTGCGCTGGCAGTGTGACCAAAGCCGAGGCTGGCGCGCATTTTA
>JBFEVY010000111.1:0-9892 GCA_041546665.1 Spongiibacteraceae bacterium
ATCTGCCGCAGTATTCCTGCTTCATCCAGGCCAGCTGCCGCGAGCAACTCGTTGTGGGGGCCGTGATCAATAAATGTATCGGGCAAGCCCAGTTGCAGCACGGGAATATCCTGCTGCCCGCTATTCAGGTACTCCGTTACCGCACTGCCTGCGCCGCCGGCGACCGTATTTTCCTCGATGGTAACCAGTAGTTGGTGAGTGCCTGCTAACTGATCAATTATTGCTGTGTCGAGGGGCTTAACGAAGCGCATGTCCGCGACTGTGGCGTTGAGGGATTCCGCCGCAGCGAGGGCTGGGGCTAGCAGGGTGCCAAAATTGAGAATGGCGACGCCGCTCCCCTCGCGACAAATGCGACCTTTGCCAATGGGCAGGGCCTGCATGTTTTCTTCGATGGCGACGCCGGTACCGGTGCCACGAGGGTAGCGGATTGCCGCTGGGCCGGGATGCATATAACCGGTGTGTAGCAACTGGCGGCATTCGTTTTCATCTGACGGCGCCATCACCAGCATATTGGGTATGCAGCGCAGGTAGCTCAGGTCAAAGGCGCCAGCGTGGGTGGGGCCGTCTTCGCCGACCAGGCCGGCGCGGTCTATCCCAAAGGTCACATCCAGATTCTGCAGGGCGACATCGTGAATCAGCTGATCGTAGGCGCGTTGCAAGAAGGTTGAATAAATGGCGACTACCGGCTTGAGGCCGTCGCAGGCCATGCCCGCGGCCAGGGTGACGGCGTGTTGTTCGGCAATGGCGACATCGTAGAAGCGGTCGGCAAAACGCTCGGAAAATTCCACCATCCCGGAGCCCTCGCACATGGCGGGGGTAATCCCAACCAGGCGTGGATCCTGAGCGGCCTCGTCGCACAGCCAGCGGCCGAAAATATCCTGATACTTTGGCTTCTTCTGCTTGGGTTTTTTCTGCTCGGGCGTGGCGGTGGTGCCGTCCTCCGAAGGTGGCTCGATTTTCGAAATGGCGTGAAAACCGACCGGGTCCTCTTCCGCAGGGCTGAAGCCCTTGCCCTTGGTGGTGATGATATGCAGCATTTGCGGGCCGTCCAGCTCGCGCAGATTGTGCAGGGTGGGCAGCAGAATATCGAGGTCGTGACCGTCGATGGGGCCGATGTAGTTAAAGCCCAGCTCCTCGAACAGCGTAGCCGGCGAGACCATGCCCTTCATGTATTCTTCAATGCGAGATACAAAGGCGGTGGCCGGGCGGGGGAAGTGGCTGAGCACATTCTTGCCGCCGCTGCGCAGCTGGTTATAGGTCTTCGAGGCCCAGATTTTTGAAAAATAGGTGTTCAAACCGCCGGTGTTCTTGGAGATCGACATCTGGTTGTCGTTCAGTACCACCAGCATATTGGCGCCGGTGTGACTGGCATGGGTAATGGCCTCAAAAGCCATGCCGGCGGTCATCGCGCCGTCGCCGATTACCGCCACCGTGCGGCGGTCCAGGTTTTGCTGGCGCGCGGCAATGGCCATGCCCAGCGCGGCACTGATGCTGGTGCTGGAGTGACCGACCCCAAAGGTGTCGTAGTCGCTTTCTTCGCGCTTGGGAAAGCCCGCCAGGCCACCGGCTTTGCGCATGGTATCCATCCGCTCGCGGCGCCCGGTAAGAATCTTGTGTGGATAGCACTGGTGGCCCACATCCCAGACCAGCCGGTCCTCTGGGGTGTTATACACATAGTGAAGGGCCAGAGTCAGCTCCACGACCCCCAAACCGGCACCAAAATGACCGCCGGTCTGGCCGACGCTGTACAGCAAAAACTCCCGCAACTCTCTGGCCAGGGCCGGGAGCTGGTCCTGGTCCAGTTTGCGAAGGTCGGCTGGCGTGTCGACGGTGTCGAGCAACGGAGTGGCCGGTCGAAGGTGGGGAATTTTCAGAAACATCCCTAACAGTGCCTGAATCTGGTGCGAGCCCGCAATTGTAAACGAAATGTCGTCAGCGACGCCAAAAAATCAGTGTTTTCGGGCAATGATGTAATACGACAGCTCGCGAAGCGCCCAGGCCGGGTCGCCGAAGTCGCTCAGGGCCGCCAGAGCCTGTTCGTGCAGCTGGTTTGCCAGCGCCTTGGCGCCATCCAGTCCGAGCAGCCGTGGGAAGGTCGGTTTGTTCAGTGCCTGGTCGGCGCCCTGGGTTTTGCCCAAGGTTTCGGTGCTGCTTTCAATATCGATGATGTCGTCCTGTACCTGAAAGGACAGGCCAATGGCGGTGCCAAAGCGGTCGAGCTGTTCGCGCTGGGTGGCACTGGCGCCGCTGGCGATGGCGCCGAGGCCAATCGCGGCGCGGATCAGGGCGCCGGTTTTGAGCTGATGCATGGTTTGCAGCTCTGTCAGTTCGAGCTGGCGGTTAACGGCTGCGAGGTCGATGGCCTGGCCGCCAACCATGCCCCTGGCGCCGCTGGCGGCGCTGAGTAGGCGCACCATATCGAGTTGCTGCTGGGGGCTGCAGTGGCTCAGTTTGGTGAGGATTTCAAAGGCGCGACACTGCAGGGCGTCGCCAACCAGAATCGCGGTCGCTTCGTCGTAGGCAATATGGCAGGTGGGTTGGCCGCGGCGAAGGTCATCGTCATCCATGGCTGGCAGGTCGTCGTGTACCAGCGAATAGGCGTGGATCATTTCCAGGGCGGCGGCGATTTTGTCGAGGTCGCCGGCCAGTTTGTCGTCGCTACCCAAAGCCTGCGCACTGGCGTAAACCAGGCAGGCGCGTACCCGCTTGCCGCCATTCATCAGGCTGTAGTGGCTGGCCTCGCGCAGTCGTGCGAGAGCCGCCTCGGTGTTTGCGGCGCTGAACTCACTTTGGGTCGCCGGCAACAGGGCCGGCATAGCCTGTTGAATGCGGTTGCGGCAATGCTGCAGGTAGTCGTCGAAACTCAGAGAGGCTGGTGCGTTCATTCCTCGTTGCTGGCCTCATCGTTGCCCGTCATCAGGGTCTGGACTTTCAGTTCGGCGTCCGCGAGGGCCTTCTGGCAATCACTGCTCAACTGCATACCCTGTTCAAAGGCCTTCAGGGAGTCTTCCAGGCTGAGTTCGCCAGACTCCATGCTTTGCACCAGTTTTTCCAGCTCCGCCAGGGTCGCTTCAAAATTGACGGTTTTGGATTTCGCCATTGCAGTCTCCAGACAATCCGAGGGTAATTCACAGTGGGCGCAATTCTAGCACGATGCGCCGCCAGGGCGCCTGCAGGGTGACGGAAAGATGATTTTTCTGCACCAATTGAATTGGTTGATGTGTGGCGATTGCGGTATTCTGCCCGGCAGTTTTGTGTTTTGGATAGTGCATGCGTTATCAGCAAGTATTGGAATTCTGGTTCGAGGAGTTGTCTCCCGCGGACTGGTTTCGAGGTGGAGAACGGCTCGACAGCCGTATCGCCTTTGAGTTTTCTGACATTCACGCCGCCGCGACCGCCGGTGAGTTGTATTCATGGCGCCACTGCGCTGCGGGGCGTCTGGCGGAGGTCATGGTGCTGGATCAATTCTCCCGGCACCTCTACCGGGGTCACTGGCGGGCCTTTGCCCAGGATGGCCAGGCGCTGGTACTGGCGCAGGAGGCGTTGCGTATGGGGCTGGATCGGGAGCTGGAAGACGACGCACGCGCTTTTCTCTATCTGCCTTATATGCACAGTGAATCCCTTGCGATCCAGCGGGCGGGAATCTACCTTTATACCTCCCTCGGGCGGGAGGAGAACTTGCGGTTTGCCGAGCGGCACTGCGAGGTTATTGAGCGCTTTGGCCGCTTTCCCCATCGCAATGCGGCCCTGGGCCGGGAATCCACCGAGGAGGAGCGACTGTTTCTGGAACAGCCCGGCTCTTCGTTTTAAGACATAGGATCTGTCGATGCGCATCCTGATTACTCTGTTTTGCCTGTTGTATCTGTCGCCATTGCGCGCGGAGACCTGCGCCTTTCCCGATAGCAATCGCGGTGAAGCCCCAGAGTGGGTTTGTGAGGGCTACGAGCGGGGTGATGCCACTTATTTGACGGTGGTACAGCGACCGCGCATGCCGTCGGTTTCCCTGCAGAACCGTCTGGCTGGCCGCGAGGCCATGGCCTCGGTGTGCAAGTTGCTGTTGGAAGAGGCTGCCGCGCGGCTGCAGGCGCAGCTGCCGACTGAGGTTGCGCTGTCCTTGCCCGATGCCAATGATATTGAGCGGCTATCCCGTTTTGAGGGCATTACGGTTTTTGAAAGAGTGAAAAGTCCACGGCGTTTTCTCTATGTATTGGCGGGAGTGCCGGAAGCGGAAATTCCCAAGCTGCTTACCCAGGCGCGCCGGGAAGTGCTGGCGGAAAACGAGCAAACATTAAAACAACAGCTGGGTGAAGCTGCCTGGGCGGAATTACAGGAACAACAATAAGAGGTGTCGCGGAGGCGGCTGTGGTGGGTGATATGAATGAAAGAATAGAAATTGCGCTGGTCACTGGTGCATCGGAAGGTATTGGTCGCGCCTTTGCAAAGCAGTTAGCGCCGCGCTGCAAGGCAATGATTCTGGTGGCGCGCAATGAACAACGCCTGGCGGAGCTGGCCAGTGAGCTTGAAACGCAAAGCGCGGGCGAGCTGACGGTGCATACCGTTGTGGCGGACCTTGGTACGCCGTTGGGACAAACCCAGGTTCTGGAGGCCATACGCCAGAAGGGGCCGGTCTCGGTGTTGGTTAATAATGCCGGTTTTGTGGTGATGGGGGATGTTGCCGACAGTGAGCTGGATGCCCAGCAAGCCATGCTGAACCTGCACTGCGATGCCACCTTGAGCCTGTGTCGCGGGGTCTTGCCGTATATGCGTGAGGCGGGCCGAGGTCAGATTGTTAATCTCGGCTCGATTGGCGCCTTCACACCAGCCAGAACGATGGCGGTTTATGTGGCCACCAAAGCCTTCATTCTGTCTTTGTCCCGCTCCCTCGCCAAGGAAGAAAAGCGCCACGGCATTGCCGTCCAGTGCCTGTGTCCGGGTTATACACGCTCTGCGTTTCAGGAGCGTGCCGGTGTGAGTGACGAGGCTATGCTGAGTGTTCCCGAAGAGGCCTGGTCAAGCCCGGAAGAGGTGGCCGAGGCGAGCCTGGCGGCCTTTGGCGATTTTAAGCAGGTCGTGGTGGTGCCGGGCGAGGGCAATCGTCTGTTTGCCGGAGAGGCCCTTAAGCAGTTTGCTGCAGAACTTGATTGAGGCCTACTGCCTTTCAGTCGCGGCTTTTGCCGGCAGTATTGTTAGCTGGCGGTCGCGCTCCAATTGCAGGCAATCCAGATC
The DNA here is from genome assembly GCA_041546665.1 of Spongiibacteraceae bacterium. Classification (GTDB taxonomy): domain Bacteria; phylum Pseudomonadota; class Gammaproteobacteria; order Pseudomonadales; family Spongiibacteraceae; genus Spongiibacter. The sequence goes on from JBFEVY010000111.1 coordinate 5,227, forward strand.
CTCGGCAAGATGAAGATTGCCGGAGTAAATGGCGCGGGCCTCGGCCCGCAAATCTTCCACACTGTGTTCAATATTCTCGCCGCTACGCAAGCGATAGCGTTGACTGATATGGGTCAAAACCAAGTGCGCCAGTTGGCAGCGCTCAGCGCTGCGCGCCACCATTGCCGCAGTGCTGTGCATATACTGCGGCCCGACCTTGGCCAGCACATCCTCGGTAAAGGTTGCTTCGTGAATCATCAGATCACTGTCGCGCAGCGCTTCCTCTAACAGTTCTGGACGGTCGTTATCGCCGCCGACAATTACCCTTCGCGGTGCCCAGGCCGGCCGGCGCACACTGTTAGCCGAGATGCTGCGGCCATCGTCCAGGGTAACGTCCTCGCCTTGCTGAAGGTTGTTCCAAAGCGGGCCTCGGGGAACGGCAAAACTGTCCAGTTGCTGTTCGTCGAGTTGGTAAGGTGGATGTTCCTGGCAGTGGTAGGCAAAACTGGGAACGCGATGCGACAGCGGCAGCGAGCACACGGAAATCTGCTTGTCCTCGTAGTGAAAGTCTTCCCGGTCGGAGCGCACGAACTCAAGTGGAAAACGCAGATTGTGCACGTCAGTGTGGAGAAAGGTCGCGCGTAGGAATTGCTCGATGCCATCCGGCGCGCAGATCGTCAATGGCGCGGTGCGGCCGTGCATATTGGCGCTGGCAATCAAGCCGGGGAGGCCGTAGCAGTGATCGCCATGCACATGGGTAATAAATATTGCCTGTAGTCTGGCTGCGGAATAGCGGGTTTTCTGAAGCTGGTGCTGGGTGCCCTCGCCGCAGTCGAAAAGATACCAGTCCCGACTGTCGTCTATCGCCATACCGAGGCCGGTGACATTGCGATAGGGTGTCGGCGCCCCGGCGCTGGTGCCTAAAAAGGTAAAGCGCATGTTGCTCTCGTGATAATCGTCATTAGCAGCAAGACTAGCACAGGGTTTGCCGGTTTTGTTGTTCAGTGTAAAGCGTCGGGAAGGGAATCTATTTTGCTCGGTTCAGGCAGAGTCTTCGAGCTCTTTAAATGTTCTTAGAGTGTCCAAAAAAGACGCCAGCAGTCGGGAAGTGTCGTCGCTGCGATACACGCAGGAGAGGTCGAGAGAGGCGCCCTCGGGCAGATCAGAGATTTCTCTGTAGACGACGCCGGGTAACGACAGCGATGACCCTGACTTCGACACCAGACAGATGCCGAAGCCACTGGCAACCAGCGCGACCGCGGTGACAACATCACCGACTTCCTGAGTGATTTCCGGGGTAAAACCGGCTGCGTTGCACAGGGACATGACCTTATCGATGAAATTTGGCCGGCCGCTGGATGAAAACAATACCATAGGGTAGTTGGCCAGTTCTTCGAATTTAATTGTCGCCTGGCTGGCCAGCGGTGAGTTGGCGTTCACCGCGAGGAGCAGTTTTTCCCTGTTGATGAGTTCGCTGGTGATATCGGGCACCGGCTTGGGCATGCGATTAAAACCCAGCGCAATGCGGTGTTGCCGAAGCGCGAGGATTTGCTCTTCTTTTTCCATGGTGTGAAGAATGACTTTGACCTCGGGATAGTCCTGCTTGAAGCGCAGCAGCATCCGGGGAATCAGGTCCAATACACCCGAGCCGAACACGGCAATATCAAGGCGCCCCAATTTCCCCTGGCTTGCCCGCTGAGTGCGCTCCGATGCCTGCTGAACAAGGGAGAAGATATTTCTCGCTTCCTGGGCGAGCAGTGTGCCGGCCTCGGTGAGTTCCATGCCCTTTGGGGTGCGGTTGAAAAGCTGCACCTCAAGTTCCTGTTCCAGCTGGTGGATTTGCCGGGTCAGTGGCGGCTGAGAGATATGCAGCAAGGTCGCGGCGCGCCCCAGATTGCCTTCATCGGCGACGGTCAGGAAGTAGCGAAGTTTTCTGAGATCCATAACATAGCACCTGTTGTTATATTACCTAAAAAGTATTGAGCGGGCTTGGTAATGGTATTGGACGGTATGTTGATGCCTTTCTAGAATTCTGTCAATTCACCCCGTTTCAGCAGGGCTCGGGGGAAAAAGGCTGCCGCTTTGGCTGGTCGTGCAAATAAATTTAACGTCATAGCAAGCCCTGAAAATATCACTATGGATACTGTCATTGTAGTTGGCGCCACCGGGGCTTTCGGTCGGGCCATCGTCAAAAAAATGCTGCGTCGCGGCTTGAGCGTACTTGCTGTGGCAAGGAGCGAATCGGCCCTGTCGGCACTGGCTGAGCAGGAACCGGGTGTACGCTGTTGCTGTGCGGACATCGCCGATGACCAGGCTATATCGCAAATCGCGAGTGCACTGAGTGGTCCGGTAAAGGCGATTGTTCACGGGCCGGGTGTCGGCGTAGCCGGCGGTGTTCTGGATGCGGATATTGCTGTGTTGAACGAGGCAGTGAATATCAAGGTGGGTGGTTTGCTACGGGCCGTGCGAGCCGCAGACTCAAAGATGAGCGCGGGCTCGCGAATCATTGCCATCGGTGGTCACTACGGTCTTGAGCCAACCGCCTACGCCGCATCGGCGGGGGTGGCCAATGCGGCGCTGGTGAATGTGGTGAGGCAGTTGAGCCTCGCTTACGGAACACGGAATATCACCGCGCACGTTATTGCGCCGGGGCCGGCGGATACTGAGCGGCTTCGCGCCGTGGCGGCCGCGAGAGCGGAGAGGGATGGCCTGACGCTTGAAGCTGTACTGGGGGAGATGTTGTCTGAGTCTTCTATTTCAGCGTTTACCACCCCGGAGCAGGTCGCCTGGGGCGTGTCGGTGTTACTCGATGACGAAGCAAGTGCCATGACCGGGTCGACTCTGATGCTTGATTCAGGCCGTCGCCGCGGCTTGCCGTAATGAGCATGAGCAAATTTTAGGAGTTTAAATGCCTGTTGCGACTTTTCATTTCTCCGGCGGTGATCTTGATCAGGCGGTGAGTGCCGACTTTTTGAGACGGGTGTCGACGGTATTTGCCGAAGAGCTAGAGTCTCCGGTGGATCGGATACGAGCGTTTTTAATTCCCCACGGTGAAGCCCTGTCTGCGGTGAAGGGCGAGGTCCCCGGGGAGCGGTCGGTGTTTTTCGAGTTCTTCGTTTTGGAAGGCCGAGCGCTTGAGCAGCGCCAACGCATTGCGCGGGCGTTTACCGAGCTGATTGCACAGTACCTTGGTGTTGATGCCTCCAGCGTGCGTGGGCGTTGTATTCAGGTTCCGCCGGAAGATTGGTGTATTGGTGGCCAGTTTGCCAGCGAGCTGCGCAAGTCAGAAATCGCGCAGCGCAAGACATTGTCGTAGTGCCCTACTGAACGAGACGAGAAGCCAGGCCATAAGAAGCTAGGTCATAAGCGCCTGGGGCACAAAAGAATAGGGTCGTTCTTGAGGCCATGGAAGGCCTACTTTTTTAAATCTTGTCTGTCCCCGAATGACATCCGTAGCGCTGAAATTTTCCGCGTTCTTACCAGAATTGAATTCTCCCTGGGCTTCCTGGCGCGCCGCCTGGGGAGTTGCGTGTGCTGTGCGCGCGCATTTTGATTATACCTTTTGGGTATCAACTAGGCGATTAGATAGTATTGGAAGGTAATCTCTCGGGCGCTTACCTTATTCCCAAGGATCACTTTTCGCGAGTGAACCGCAACTAAAAATAAAGGCTCCCGGATATGAGGAGATTGCAATGAGCAACACAAAACAACAGCGGAAGCCTGCGGCTTTCTTAACATCCAGTGCCATTTTATCCCTTGCGATGTTCGCCAATGGCGCGCATGCCGTCGCAATTGATAGTGGCAACCGCAATATTCGCATGAGCTGGAACAATACTCTCAAGTACAGTGCGGCTTGGCGGGTGGGGAGTCAGGACTCGGCGGTCGCGGATAATTCAATCGGTGTGCAGGCTAACACCAATGATGGCGATTTGAATTTTGACAAAGGGTTGATTTCAAATCGTCTAGACGTGCTTTCCGAATTCAATTTCAGTTACAAGCGTCGCTACGGTTTCAGGGTCAGCGCTGCGGCGTGGTATGACTCGGTCTATAACACCAGCAATGATAATCCCGGCGCACTGGGTGGCGCCCTGGTGAATTCCCGGTCTGTTCCAGCGGATGAATTTACCGATGAAACAGAGCAGCTTCACGGCCGTGACTCCGAGATTCTGGATGCCTTTGTATTCGGCAATTTCTACCTCGGCAAGAAGAGCCTCAACCTCAAAGCGGGACGTTTTACTCAGCTCTACGGTCAGAGTTTGTTCTTTGGTTCTAACGGCATCGCGGCAGCGCAGACCTCTCTCGATCTGGTAAAAGCACTGTCGGTGCCGAATTCCCGGTTCCAGGAAATTCTTCGTCCGATTAACCAATTTTCCGCGCAGTTTCAGTTAAGTCCCGAAGTCTCTTTTGGCGCTTACTATCAATTTGAATGGCGCAAAACCCGGTTGCCCGCCGCCGGCAGTTATTTCAGCTTTGCCGACTTTGCCGATGAGGGTGGCGAGACCGTTATTCTCGGGCCGGGGCAATCCGTGTTTCGCGGTAACGACCAGGACGCCAGCGACAGCGGCCAATATGGTCTGCAGTTGAAAGTAAAAGCCGGGGAATATGATCTGGGTGTTTACGCGGCTCAGTACCACGACAAGATGCCGCAGTTCTACGCGCGTCCGGGCGTCAATGTGCAAGACGGCAG
>JBFEVY010000248.1:0-5453 GCA_041546665.1 Spongiibacteraceae bacterium
GATAGCTCACAGCTTCCTCAACGAAGTCGTCGCCCACTGCGACTACGGCATCGACCTCCATACCGGCGCCCGCCACCGCAGCAACCTGCCGCAGATTCGCGCCGATCTGCGCGACCCAACCACCCGCGAGATGGCAAAGGTGTTTGGCTCGCCGGTAGTCCTGCACGCCAAAACCCGCGACGGCTCGCTGCGCGAAGTCGCCAGCGACCAGAATATTCCAATTCTGCTTTACGAAGCCGGAGAGGCGCTGCGCTTTGACGAGGTGGACATTCGCGCCGGCCTGTCGGGCATTATCAATGTCATGCGCCATATCGGCATGTTGCCCGCTTCGCGTCGGAAGGTAGCCAAACGCAAGCCAATGCTCACCGACCAATCTTACTGGGTGCGGGCCGTTGTCAGCGGGGTACTGCGGGCCCTGGTACCCCTGGGGGCCTTTGTTAACAAGGGCGACATCATTGGCGTCATCTCCGACCCCATGGGTGACAGCAGCAGCGACAGCGACGTGATTGCCAACGACGATGGCATCGTCATTGGCCGCACTTTTCTCCCCCTCGTTTATGAGGGCGACGCGTTGTTCCACATCGCCAAATACAAGGGCGACACCGAGGAAGTACTCGCGCAACTGTCTGAGTTCAGAGAAGAGTTCGAACCGGACCCGGACATGCCCGACACCAGCGACCCACCGATTGCCAGCTGAACGAAACCAGCAAGCAAAAATCAGCACGCAAAAAAAAGCCCCTTGGGGGAAAGGGGCAAGCCAGGGTGTTACCGGGTTGAAACGCGCTATCAGGCCGCTTCGTCCTGCGCGACTGACAGCGGGTTTCGAATCAGATAATCGAAGGCACCGAGTGCCGCATTGGCACCACTGCCCATGGCGATAATGATTTGCTTGTAGGGGCTGTTGGTCGCATCTCCTGCTGCAAACACCCCTGGCAACGATGTCTCGCCACGACTGTTAACTTCGATTTCACCGCGAGCGCTAAGTTCCACCGATCCGGTCAAGAAATCGGTATTTGGCACCAGGCCAATTTGCACAAATACGCCCGCAACGCTCACTTCCCTGGCGTCTCCCGACTCGCGGTCGGTATAACGCAAGCCGGTAAGCCGCTCACCGTCGCCAAGCACTTCCGTAGTCTGGGCGTTGAGCACAATATCGATATTGCCCATCGATTTTGCCTTGCGCTGCAGCACCTCGTCTGCGCGTAGCTGGCTGTCGAACTCCAGCACCGTCACGTGCTCGGTAATGCCGGCAAGATCAATGGCCGCTTCGATGCCGGAATTACCGCCACCGATGACAGCAACCGACTTCCCTTTAAACAGCGGACCGTCGCAGTGTGGACAGTACGCCACCCCTCGGCCCCGGTATTCCTGCTCGCCGGGTACGTTCATCTCGCGCCAGCGAGCGCCCGTCGAAACAATAATGCTGCGACTGCGCAGGGTGCCTCCACCCTCTACTGCCACTTCAATACTGCCGTCCTCAGCGCGCCGAATTCCACTGGCCCGGTGTCCGGACATAATATCGACCTCGTAGTCCCGTACGTGGGACTCCAGGCTGGCCGCCAAATGCGGCCCCTGAGTTTCCTTTACGGAAATAAAATTCTCTATCGCCATGGTGTCCAGCACCTGACCGCCGAAACGCTCTGCGAGAACGCCGGTGCGAATACCCTTGCGCGCGGCGTAAATTGCGCTGGCTGCCCCGGCGGGACCACCACCGACCACCAGCACATCAAACATATCCTTGTTATTGAGCGACTGGGCACTGCGCTGTGCGGCGCCTTTATCCACCTTCTTCAAGATGTCGCTCAAGCCAACCCGGCCCTGGGAAAAACTCTCCCCGTTGAGAAACACCGACGGCACGGCCATCACCTTTCTGGCATCAACCTCGTCCTGAAACAGCGCGCCATCGATCATCTCATGCCGAATAGCCGGGTTAATCGCCGCCATCATATTCAAGGCTTGAACCACCTCCGGACAGTTCTGGCAGCTCAGCGAAATATACGTCTCAAAGTGGTACTCACCCTCCAGGTTGCGTACCTGTTCGACGACCTCTGGCTCGATTTTCATCGGGTGACCACCGCTGTGAAGGATGGCCAATACCAGCGACGTAAATTCATGTCCCATCGGCAAACCGGCAAAACGCATTTCCGTGTCGCGCTCCACCGAGCGCACCCCCATAGTCGGGCGGCGCACACCGGGCTCGCTCCCGGCTCGAACAGTGACCAGATCAGAGAGTCCCTCAATCTGCGAAATCAAACTTTCCATTTGCCGGGATTTTTCGTCGTCACCCAGATAGGCAAGCAATTCCACCGGCGTTTTCAGGTTCTTCAGGTAGCCCGCAAGCTGCTGTGTCATTGTGGTATCTAACATAAACTTCCCCGGAAAAAGAACGTCGTAAATGAAGTAGGCAAGGGGCTTAGCACACCCCTCACCTGGCCCCGCCGCGATCTGGCCGCGGGGCGCTGGCGGCGATCAGATTTTGCCGACCAGATCCAGCGAGGGTGACAAAGTTTCTTCACCCGGCTGCCATGCGGCTGGGCATACCTCACCGTCGTGCTCAGCGACGTACTGCGCCGCCTGAATTTTACGCACCAGCTCCTTGGCTGAGCGGCCAATACCCAGATCGTGCATTTCCACAACCTTGATCTCGCCCTCGGGGTTAATGACAAACGTCCCGCGCAACGCCAAACCGTCCTCCTCAATCATGACGCCGAAGTTGCGGGAGATTTTGCCCGTCGGGTCACCAATCATTGGAAATTGGATCTTGCCGATGGTGTCTGAACTGTCGTGCCAGGCCTTGTGGGTAAAATGGGTATCGGTCGACACCGAGTACACTTCTACCCCCATTTCCTGAAGTTGGGCATAGTGATCCGCCATATCACCCAACTCGGTAGGGCAAACAAAGGTAAAGTCTGCCGGGTAGAACATTACCACTGACCATTTACCCATCAGGTCTGCGTCGCTTACCTCTACAAAATCTCCCTGGTGAAATGCTGTTGCGGTAAACGGCTGGATTTTGGTGTTGATAATCGTTGGAAACATAGTGCTCTCCTTAACAGATAAAAGTCCGCGCGATGCGGTGACGTAAGTTGTTCAATGAAATATCTGACTACGGAGACTATGCTAGAGAAACGCCTTTTCTTAATCTAATCGATCATTTATATTATTTTGATAGATATATCCTATTAACTTAAATCACCAAGGCCCCGCCCATGATCAAACTTCGCGACCTGCAATACCTGGATGCCGTGGTTCGCCACCAACACTTTGGACGGGCCGCCGAAGCCTGTTTTGTCAGCCAGCCCACCCTCAGTGGCCAGATCATGAAATTGGAGGAACAGCTCGGCCTTACCCTGTTTGAACGGCACCGCAAAAAGGTCATGCTGACCCCCGCCGGCGAGGCGCTGATCGAACGGGCCCGCACCGTTTTGCGGGCCGCTGCAGAGTTCGAGGAGGCGGCGAAAGCCCTGCTCGATCCCTTCAGCGGGGATTTCCACCTCGGCCTGATTCCCACGGTGGGCCCTTATCTGCTGCCCCACATTATGGCGCCGTTGACCGAGCAACTGCCCAATATGAATTTCTATCTCCACGAGGAGCAAACTGAAGTCCTGCTGGCACAACTCGACGAGGGCAAACTGGACGCGGTGATTCTGTCCTGGCTGGACACCATTTCCGGGGTGGAACGCTACTCCCTCTACCACGAGCCCCTGGTGCTGACGGTCCCGAAGAGCCATCAGCTGGCAAAACGAAAAGCGGCGTCCCTTGCCGACCTTGACAGTCAGTTAGTGCTTACACTCGAAGATGGCCACTGCTTGCGGGATGAAACCATGGACTACTGCTTCAGCGCCGGCGCAAAAGAGGATCAACACTTTCGCGCCACCAGTTTAGAAACCCTGCGCTATATGGTGGCGAACGGCCGCGGCATCACCCTGATGCCCGAACTGGCAATCCGCGAAACAGATCTCGATCACGGTTTGGTTTACGTACCGTTTCGCAAGCCCAAACCCAGTCGGGAGATCTGCCTATTGGTACGACCGAACTATTCGCGGCTTGAAAGCGTCAGACACATCGTCAAAACAATTCGAACCTCGCCCCAACTTACCCGCAAATAAGCGATCTAGCGAAGCAAGGGTTCCTCATCAATGGGTTTTATTCCCAGCGGGCGCGGGAAACTCAATGCAAAACACGGCTCCCCCGTCGGGATTATTTGCCGCAGAGATGATACCCATGTGATGTTTAACCACCCGGCTTACCGTGGCCAACCCTAACCCTGTACCAGCAAACTCTCGGCGGTCATGCCCTCTGGTAAAGGGTTCGAATATATCGCACATCCGGTCATCTGGAATCCCTACACCATTGTCCCGAACCGAAATGCGAAAGCAATCCTCCTTTCGCGCAGACGCGATACAAATCACCGGGAAGCGCGCACGATTAAACTTAATCGCATTTGAAATGAGATTTAGGAATAGCTGGCTCAATAGCCCGATATTTCCATTGATAACCGGTAAGTCTTCAACCAATAATTCAGCACCAGATGCCGAGATTTTATCCTCAAACATATCCAGCGCCGCATCAACAGCGTCATTTAACCGCACGGGGCTGAGCTCCACTTTCTGGCCACTACCTGCATAAGCGGAAATTGCCGCGATCAGGTCGTGCAAATTGTGAGTCGACTTGTCGATATAGTTTAAAATTTCATCGAGAATATCGTAATTTTCTTCCCTGAGGTGATCTCTCGCCAGCTCAACAAAATTCAAGATATGCCCTACCGGGGAGACAAGATCATGGGCCAGCATACTGGCAAAGCGACTACGGTATGCCTGAATTTCATCGAATTCTTTCTGATCATTGGCTCGAGTAACGGCACGCTCCACAACCTCCCTCCAGGGAACCTGGGTAAGCTGCTCCTTTGGAAAGAAGTCCGCCGCGCCACACTGAAATGCCCTGCTGGCCAGCAACCCGTCTTGACTACCGGTGACAATAATTACCGGCACATAGGGGTATCGTTGATGGATCTGGCCGACCCCCTCCAATCCGTTTTCACCAGGCAAGGCATACCCCATTAGAACGCACTGAATTTCTTTCTTTTCAAGGACTTCAAGCGCACTACCGACACAATCTGCTTCAAAAAAGGTGCAATCCAGGCCTGCTTGATCACAGGCACAACAAAGGCTTTTCCGGTCGCTCAATTTGTCGTCAACAAGCAACATATTCATCGCAGCTCAACTCCATCTGAATCGAAACATTCCTCCCCGCCGAGCCGCCGCATGTTCCGATTACTACGCCCCCAATCAAACCGCAATTCCCACTACGAATCCGGGGGTGAGATTATTGTCACAATTGCACAGTGTTGTCCGTTTATACCAGTATTCAATTACGCGTAACAATTCGTATTTTACGCAGCTCAGCTGGATTTCCCCCTACGAACAATTTCCCTATCGCTCCAGCTCCCGGTA